>NZ_JBTXLS010000029.1:0-37756 GCF_054871665.1 Myroides sp. LJL115
TTAGAGTTCGGATTATTGGCAATCGCACAGAATATTAGAAAAAGAGTGGCATAAAATGCCTCTTTTTACACCAAAATACCGAAAATATATTTTTCCAATGTCTGAGCTTCGCATATTTAGAAAAATATCGAAAATCACACAGAAGTAAAATGCAAAAAAATAGGGCTGTCTCTTTTTCTTTAGAGACAGCCCCTTTTTAAAGTATTTTTTAAATTGGTACTTATACCATTTGATCTTCTGCACTTTTTCTAAATACAAAATTCCCATAAATATGTCTTTTTGCAAAACGTGTAGGGGAATCCGCATTTACCATTTTGATGTAAGTGTTTCTAGGAACTCCTAAGTATTCATAAGTAACACCATTTAAGTGTTGAATCTTCAATACTTGCTTTTCAAAGTAAAAATCAAAAATAGCAGATTCTACTACAGTAGCCTGATATACTTCTTGATTATTTTGATGAGTCTCTGGATTGATACTTACTAAAAAGTGGTAAGCCTCAATTACAGCTTTACTTTTAATCTCGGCTTCTTGCAATCCTTGCTCGTCATTAGCAAATTTATCTGGATGCGAATCCTTCATTGTATTTCTGTAAATAGTCTTTAACTCTTGTAAGGTAGCAGTTTTATCTACTCCTAAAAGTCTTCTGTATTCAACAACTCTTTTCATTTATCTATTTTTATTTCGGGATGCAAAAGTAGTAATTAAATTTTAAATAAAAGCATAACTATCTCATTATTAATTTATTTAAGTTTTATTTTGCATTTCTACTTTTTTAAAACCTACTCTACTTCTAACAAAAACACCACTTAGGTAAAAGTATAAAGCTACTTGGTTTTTAATCAAAGCTTAAGCTTTTACAAAACTGTTTGTACTTTGTAAAATTCGGCGCCATTTAAAGTAACCAATCACTGCCATTATAAATAAAAATACATTTAATATGGCATATAAATACAAGTCTTTATGAATCATTAATGGAATACAGATGATATTACTGATATTTAAGAAAATCCAATTTTCAATTTTTCTCTTGGCCATAAGCCACATACCAGCCCAAGCAAAGGCGCTTACTAAGGAATCCCAAATAGGAACATCTGAATCGGTAAAATACCTCAAGAAATTATAAAACAATACGAAAGTCCCTACTACAATACCCCAAACTATATAATGCTCTTTACCTGTGATGGTGGAAATTTCACTTTGCTTTTTATGGCTACCATAACGCCAAAATATCCATCCGTAAATACTCATGATTAAGTAATAAAGATTTAATACAAACTCGGCGTAGAGTTTGGAGCTAAACATAACATAAAGGCTTAAAGAAATACCGGCAATACCAAATAAGTAGGTGTTGCTGTTGTTCTTTGTGGCTAAAGTCACTTGAACAATGGAGAATAGTACTGCTAAGGCTTCCCCTAGAGAGATTTGTTGGATAATTTGAATCATCATATAGCTTTTAAAATAAGTAAATGATGAGATGATTGAAGTAACTTCCTTTTTTAGCATTATCTAAAAAGTGTGGGGAAAAACCCCTGGGTATCATCTCAGCCGTTAATTAAATAACAGCACCCCTTTTAACAAGGTCTAAAGGTAATCTATTTAAAAAACATAAAACAAATAAAATATATCTTTTAAGTAAAGAGATACCTGTAAAATAAGGGAAAGCCCCTTTTTTATCTAATTCTAAAATACCTAACAAACCTTTTTAATAATCAAGGGGATCCATCCAAGAAAAGAAGTATCTTAGTTTTTTAAATCCTACCTAAACCTTTATAATGAAACTATTCCAATACTTCTTTTTCACCCTATTACTTAATATACCCTCTGCATTATTATCTCAAAATAATCCAGTTAATCTAGACTCTTTACAAAAAATAGAAAATCGCTATTATTATCCTAATACAAATAAACTATATAGCTCCAAGGCATATACACTTTACCCTAACAAGAAAGATAGAAAATCGCTTGTACAACTTAAAAGAGGTCGTATAACCGGAAAAGCAACCGATTACTACCCTTGTGGACAAATTAAGTATACTCAAAAGTATAAAGATAATCTACGTCATGGTAAATTAAGATTTTATGATGAAAATCAACAATTATACTCATCTACTATATACAAAAAAGGCCAAAGGCATGGAAAGTATATTAAGTTTGACCACAATGGATTAAAAGAAAATAAATTTGTCTATAAAAACAATAAATTAAATGGCCCATTTAAGTATTACTACACTAATGGAAAATATAAATTGAAAGCAGATTTTAAAAATGGTAGCTTATCCAAAAGTGTTTCTGCTTATTATGAAGATGGAACATTAAAAGCCTATTCCTCATTTAATGCTAACAAGCCCCTTCGCCTAGAACAGGGATATTACCCTGATGGTAAATTTGCCTATGAGAAAAAGGTTACTAATGATATAACCAATACAAAGGGCTATTATCCAAATGGCAATCTAAAATTCCTGTATTCTATGTATAAAGATAAGCTTACAGGCATGCTTTATACCTATACACCCAAACAAGACCTTGCTAGTCAACTATACTTTTATAATGGTAATCTTCAAGGTATTATCTTCTATAGCGATAACCCACAAGACATGGAGCAAATTGTTGAAAGAACCAAAGAATTTATTAATATGGATTTTTAGTATTTTTTAAAAAACCGTTATCCTTTATAAAAAACGATTGCCCCCTTATAAACATAAAACCCCAGAAATATTCCCTTTTACAGATCAATTTCTACGGTAGTCCCTTTGTCACTAGAAACAATGCGCAAGGAGTCTTTGTTATTGGTTAACTCCAATCGGCGTTGAATAATACTAATTCCCTTTGAAACCCTTTTGGTAGAATTCCCTTGTTTGAACCCTACCCCATTGTCAGTTAATATAAGGCGCCAAGAATGAGCTAATCGAACTACTTTTAAGGTAATAGTAGGATTAGTTACAGTATTCTTAAATCCATGTATGATAGAGTTTTCCACAAAAGGCTGCAATAACATAGGGGTAATAAAAATATTAGTAGGCTCAGCATCCTTATCCATCTCTACTTTAAAATTCACCTTATTATTTACTCTTATATTTTCAATTTCTACGTACTTCTCTATGTACTCAATTTCTTGTTTTAAGTTAACTTGTTTGTAATCCGAATAGGTTAGAGTTGTACGAATTAAGCTAGCAAAACGCTCAATATAATACAGGGCCTTATCCACATCGTTGCTAATGATAAAGAATTGTATAGAACTTAGAACATTAAACAAAAAATGAGAATTCATTTGGCTTTGTAAAGCTTGAAGCTTCACATCTGCTAATTGTTTCTCTAGTATAAGCTGTTTTTCTTGAACCATATTCTTTTGGGTTAAGTAATAAAGTTGCCTTTTCTGTTTTTTAGTTAAAATGGAGATTCTAATTGTATAAATAATCCCTAAAACACAAAACACAAGTATAAAACAACTTACTATAAACCAAGAGGTTTTATAAAAAGGAGGAGAAATGGTAAGATCTAATAACTCTACCACTTTAACTTGTCCACTTGCTAGATCACTAACCTTTAACTCAATATGATACTCTCCTGTATGTAGGTAAAATAAGCTAATAGTATTGCTTTGTTTAATAGGCTTCCAAGGCTCACTTGGCATAAGGCGGTATTGAAAACTAATTTTATCTGGATACTCAAACCTTCTAGTAATAAAGCTTATTACTACGTTATTCTGCTGAGAATTAAGTACTAACTTAGCGGTTTTTTGTTGAGACCCGGAGTCTTGAAACGGGAATTCTTTATCGTTAACAAGTACCTCACTTAAGGAAATATCAAAATCAAAGGAGTTCATAGAACCAAAGAAAAGAGTATTTACCTCAAAGAAACCATTATAACTTCCTAAGTAAAGTATACTACCTCCTTGTACACCACAAGTAAGGTTGTTATCAAAAATTCCCTGTTCTTGATCCAAAAAGTAGTGTTTTTCCCCTACAAAAGCATTAACTCCTAAGTTAGTACCTACAAACAAAAGATTTTCTTTTTGTTCTAAAAACCTTATATCATGTCCTATTACTTTAGTATACGCAACAATGGGCTTGGGTATTTGCTTCTCTAACACCTCTATATCCCAAATGGTATTAATGGAATAAATATCGTTAAAATCAGTGGCAACTATTAGCTGCTCATTAGGGGTTATACTAATTTTCTTTATTTTCTTCTCTTGTAAAATTCCCTTTTCATACCAAGAGGTGAAATAACCATCCCTATAATGAAATACTCCTTTTAAAGCTGTTCCAAAATAGACTCCATTACTTCCAACAGCAATGGATACAACCTCTGTGGGAATATTAGTTATTTCTCCACTTAGGTGCTCACTATCCCAATGGTGAAAATAGATGTACTCAAAATTCTTGATATCGGTAAAAATTCTAATACCTCCATAGGGCACTGCCATAATTAAATTATCCTTGTAAAAATCAAATACATAGGTATGAACAGGATAATAATTGGCAATTCTGTTGGTGGTAATATTTATCTCAAATAGCCCAATATTGGAACTAACCCAAAGATTATTTTGCTGAATTTTAGAGCTATAAAACACAATATCCTGCCAATTAGTAGAATAATCAATAGGAAAAAAATCCTCATCTATAGTAGCTCTATCTCTATATTTTGAAGCGTGTTGGGTTTGAAAATCTTTAAATTGCTTTAAATCAATTTTTTTTATAATTTGATTTTTTTCAAAAACACTTAAACCCTCCTTGCCAAACACAAAAGTCTCTTTATCTGTAGTAGCAATAGTATAGACTACTCCATCTAATGGTTCATGGCGCACAGGAGCATTTAAATCAATTTGAAAAAATCCAGCATTCTTACTGCTTATATATAGAAAATGATGTTTAGAATCAAAGGCCATACTACTTAGTCCAGTAGAGGGTAAGGAAAACTGCGAGCTTAAGCTATGTATCTCATTATCCCATAGGCTAAATATTCCCCCTTGACTTTGGTAAGCACCAGCAGCTAAAAAATAGGTTTGGCTATTAATTTCTACGTAATCCCTTACATTGTCTAAATCGTACTTCTGTATTAACTCTAAATTATCAGGAGACAACTGCAAAAGCCCATCTTGGGTACCCAAGTAGATAGCATTAGCATCGGAATAACAGGAAAGAATTTTTTTGGTATCCAAAACCTTTTCAAGGGAATCGGGCTTAACTAAATAAACTCCATCGTTAATGGTGGTGGCAAATATTTCGCCTTTATTTTCGAAAAAACCACTTACTTCAAAATAATAGTCCGTATCTTGGTTGAAAGTAGGATTTACAACACTGTGATCTAATGTATTTATAATGGAAATCCCATTTTGGGTTCCCACATAAATATGATCCTTATAATAAAAAAGAGTCCTGGCTCTATCACATATTAAATCGGTTTGCCTATCAAAAAGCTTATGTTCCTTGGCTTTTAAATACAAAACTCCTTGCCCATAGCTAGCACTCCATATACCACCGTTTGAATCCTCTGCAATATCAAAAATATTATTAAACTTTAAGGATTTACTCACGGGCTCTTGTATAAAAAAGGCCATTTGTTTTTTGATCAACCCAGCGCTTGAACCAAGGTATAAATCGCTATTTGAGGCGATAAATACCTTATTAATATCGTTGGATATTAAACCATCATTTAGAGTATATTGTTTACTTAATATAAACTGAGCATACACAAAAGGACTGCAAAATAAGAGTAATAAATATACAACCAAGATTTTTAACTTCATAGGATTAGCTTTTCCAACGTATCCTTATAAGTCTTTGAAACAGGCAAAGCCTCCAAGCTTTCAGAGCATGGAACTTTTAATTCAATCTGCTTTTGCTCTTTGCTATAGTTTTTAACGTGATTTAAATTGACAATAAAGCTTTTATGTACCCGTAAGAACTTATCTTCAGGAAGTCTTTTTTTAATATCTTTTAAGGTCTTACTTTGGATGTACTTTTCCTTCGAGGTAACAATTGCACAATAGCTTCCTTCTCCCTTACAATAAATGATTTCATCCAAGTGAATAAGTTCCCTTTTATTGTTGGTATGAGAAATCAAACGAAAGCAATTCTCTTTTTCGTACTTATCTTGGTAACGATTAAAAATATATTTTAGATTATCCCTTTCAATAGGTTTGGTAATATAACCAAAACAACCTAGCTCATTTACAGAGTAAGACATATGCTCTGCATAAGCCGTTACAAATACAACCTCGAAATCACTTGTATCTATTTGTTTAAAAAGTTCAAACCCATTTTCACCAGGCATTTCAATATCTAAAAATACAATATCTGCTCTATGTTTGTCCAGAACATCTATAGCAGATTGCACCGAGTCACATAAATGAAAAATATGGGTGTTTAAAGGATATAAAAATTCAATGTATTTTTGTATTAGCGCCCTATTATTAGGCTCGTCATCAACGATAACAAGGGTTAAGTCTTCCATAAGGTAATTGTAAGTAAAGTGTAAGGCAAATATAATCAAGTTTTACTCAGCCACTAAAATCTAAAAGCTAAAAAACTACAATTTCTAATACTTTTGACCCACTAAAAGACACATAGTGCGAATTCATACCTAAAACTACTAAAATATTTATATTTTAAAAAAACACTGTAATTTCTTCTTCTAAATTGTGAAAAAAATGGAAGACTTCTATTTTTGTTGCTTTGCTGCTAAAATGCCTTCTATACACTTATTCAGACTATGAAAACTTCCAGTTTTAACCAGTAATTGTAACCTTAAAGCTCTATGCTCATAATTGTCCACAATAAAATGTGCCAAAGCTTCACTGGGTACTATATCGTAGGTTCCAAATTGCCCTGCAGTTAACACCTTGTCTAAAAATAAATCCTTGTCAAATCCCATTAAGTCTTCAGCAAAAACAAAAACAACATCGAAATTCACTTTATGATCGATTAACTCCATCATCCTTTTATAATCAAAATCTAATTCTAAGATCTGAAAGTACAACAAACAGGCATTAGGGGTATATAAAAAACTATTTCTCAAACGCGAAAACGTCAGGGTTCTAAATTTTTTAAACTCTGGTGTACCACCAAAATATTCTCGTATTAATTTGTAATCTTCTATATGGCTTTCGGAGCTAAAATTAGTCATTGCCAAGCGGGCTTGTCCCTCATAATCTTGACTATCTATATAAATCTTATTTAAGATAAGCTCGTAAGCCACATTGTACTCCTTTTTTACATTTTTACTAATACAATCCAAAGCATAGGCCTGTGCAAGTTCTTTATCCAGTGGCAATAGACTCTCAATTAGAGTTAGATTGTATTTGTTCTCATAGATAATAGGCTTAAAGAGAGTATAGTTATCTTTTAAAAGATCTTCTTTTATGAAATAATTTAAAAGCATAAAAATCAATTTTGAATCAAAGCAATGTTTTTGCAAACCAAACTTTTGCAAACCAATAACCATTTCTTTATCCAAAAAGTATTTGTAGTGCTTTGAAGGAGATTCTAATATTTTATTTAATAGTATAAGGTTAATCATTCCTCTATCCTGTTCGTATCCTTGGAATACATCCTCAAATATAAGCAAAAGAGCATTTTCAACTAAAGAAGTATCTTTAAGGTTCAAAAGAGAATGGGCATAAAACAAAGCAATGTTCTCTACTAGTTTTTCGGTGCGTTTACTTGTGAAGCTCACGCTATATTTAAAGCGTTTAACTTGTTCACCAATTGTGTGAAATAGTTCAAAAGCTTCTTTAGTATAAACCTTTAATGCTATGTAATTACGCACTGGTTCAAGTGCCAATTCTAACATATCCACTAGACTTTTAATCAAAGTAGCATCGGCAGTTTTTCGTTTGCCTATTACACTTTTAAAGGTCTTATCAATAATCTGCTCTACCGAAGAAGTTGTATAAGAAATAGCCTGTTTATCTTGAAAATTCAATATAAAATGCTGTTCTACTTCTTTATTTTTGTCAAATAAATCCACTAGCCATGCATAGACTAAATCCTTGTCTTTTTCTTGTAAAAGCTTCTGTGCAGGAGTTAACTTAACTAAGGGCCTTTTTTTCTTGGCTAAAGGTGCTTCTTTTTTTTGCCCTTTTAAAATATTATCTATACCAATTATTAAAGCAATGCGATGTAAACAAGATGTTTTAGATAGATCACAATCACAAGTAGTCTGAATAATTTTACTCGTTTTTAAAAAAATATTTACATCGAAACTGTGCTCTTTATCATCTACAAAACCTATCCAATGTCCTTTAGCTACACATTCTAATTCACGTACTCGTAAAGAGTTTATTTGGCTTAATTCTTTTTTAGAAACACTTTTAAGGAATTGGCTAATAGTCATTTTATCTTATTTAATTTGAATAACCAAATATAATTAATTTTATCAACTAAGAGATTTTAAAAGAAGGCCAACTGTTAACACAAAAAATATAACTATTGGATACCTAAAGCATAAATTGCCTAAATAATCTAGTATATATTCCAAAATGTAATTCCTTCTGCTAGTTTAAAAAAAAACACGATATTTGCTTTAGTAGGGGCTTTACAAAGCAATATTTTTTCTTTACATCCTTAGTTACTAATTGAACAATGAATTATAAAGACACTATCAAAGATGCGATTTTTAAGCGAAACAATACGCCTCAAAAAGATTTTTCAGGACTATCTCCATATGAACTACATGAATTAATTCATCATCCCTTTGGGCCAAATTGCCCCATCCAACTGCAAAAGGGCATAGACAGTTCTTTATTAGATCAAGTTCCATTTTTCAGAATGTGTGAAGAGCTTTTAAAAATCCTACAAAGGGAAAACCAGGTTAAACTAACTCCATTAGGTGCTTTACAAAAAAAAGTTGTAGTAGAGGTATATAACCATAAGCTTCTTCCGATAGATTTAATCGAACAAGGGATATTTAAACTCAATAGAGAGCAGGATTCCATCGAAATTCAAAGTGCTAGATATGTTTGTGAAGTTGCGGGATTAATAAAAAAAAGACAAAGTAAATTGTCTTTAACTAAAAAAGCAGAAAAACTACTTCTAGATAGACCAGGCTTATTTGAACTTATACTAACTACGTTTAGTTTCAAGTTTAACTGGACATTTAATGATGGCTATCCCGACCATCCCATTGGCCAACAAGGTAATCTATATACCATTTTTTTATTATTAAAATACGGCAAGAAAAATAGATCTACTCTTTTTTACGCAGATAAATACCTAGCTGTATTCCATAACTTTCCACTATTCTTTGAGGGAGAAACTAGCTCGGAGGCAAACAGGTTATTTCATTGCTGCTATGAACTACGCAGCTTTCAACGATTTACTGACTGGTTTGGTTTAACATGTAGTACTCCAAAAAAAGCAGGTACTCAAGCTACTGTACAAGCCTCACCACTATTAGACCAAATTTACAGCTACACTCCTACAAAAGGATAATTCACTTTAACACAGGTTAAAATCCATAGTGTAAAGGTATACAACAGATCAAAAGCATGTAAAAAAGAAGTCTAAAGTAAAGACAGGTCCTCCTATTTTTACTGTTTTACCTTGCACTTACTTTAGCTTAGTGTTAAGCTACTTATACAGATCTATCGAAAAAAAGTACGATAAAAACCGTAAACATCCTATAATATTAACGTACCACTGCTCCACGCCTCTCTTTATATTAAAGTTAATTTAACTAAAAATACTTTTAAACGAAACTAACTCACTATTAACTATATTAATTAAATACGAAAAAAACAGCCATACAAACAAATCTAACAGCCAAAATGTAACAATAATAAAAAACTTTCGTCTAACTTACACAACATAAAGTTTATACAAAGTATGTTTAAGTTATTAGCAAATTTAGAGGCCAAAAGATTAAATAGAGGATCGAACCAGCAACTAGGTATTTTTATTACCATTTTAAAATGGATGGGGATTGCCTATTTTGCTGTTATTTTTTTAACATTAGGTATTGGAGGTTATTACTTTATTGAAGAGTCCACTAATTTAGGGGGGAGTCCTATAGAAATAGTGAGTAGATTTTGGATCTACTATATCTTCTTAGAATTGGTAATGCGTTTTGCCTTACAAAAGCTTCCTACAGGTAATATAATTCCACTGCTTGTACTACCAATAAAAAAGAAAAAGATTGTAGAGTTTTATGTTAATAGCCGCTTTTTAAGTGCTTTTAACCTAGTTCAACTATTCTTTGTAATTCCTTTTATGATTGTTAGCCTTACTAAAGGATACCCTGCTATTTCAGTGATAGCCTGGTCACTTGCTCTATATAGCTTTAGCTTAGTAAATAACTTTGTATTTATTTTAATGGAGTCCTATAAGCAGGTATTTTACAGTATAGTTTCCATCTTAATACTGCTAATTACCATACATTATTTCGATTTATTTGATATCACTATCTATAGTAAATACATCCTATATAGTGTATATCTATATCCTTACTTGCTACTTATTCCATTAGTGGGGCTAGTCTTTAGCTATAAGGCTACTATAAGGTACTACCTAAAGAATATGTATCTAGATAATGTACTAGAAAACAAAGTACAAGAGGCATCTTCCATAGAATTAAAATGGCTAGATAACTTTGGCACCTATTCTACTTTTTTGAAGAATGACATTCGACTAATACTTCGTAATAAAAGAGCCAAAACAACTCTATACATGAGTGTGTTTTTTATGTTCTATGGCTTTCTAGTGCTAACACCTAATAGCCATGATCAGTATCCTGCCTTTATGATGATACTAGTTGCATTTTTTGTATCGGGAGGTTTTCTAATGTTATTTGGACAATATGTCCCGAGTTGGGATTCATCCTATTATCCCTTTATGATGACTCAAAATATCACTTATAAAGACTACTTAAAATCCAAATGGCTAATTATCGCATTAGCCACTGCTCTATCTAGCTTTGCTAGTTTTCTGTACATATTCAAAAGTATGGAACTCTTTTACCTTATTTGGGCAATGGGAATCTTTAACATAGGAGTAAACACCTATATGGTATTATGGGCTGGAGCATATCTAAAAAGTCCTGTGGATTTAACGGCAAACAAAAATGTATTTGCCGATAAAAATGCTTTTAACTTGCAGGTCATCCTATTGTCTTTGCCTAAACTACTTCTACCTTTAGTGGTCTACTACTTAGGAAGCCTATTTTATGGGTTTTGGGGTGGATTTACTGCCTTAATAATCATTGGAATCATCGGTATGTTTATCCAAAACAAAGCCTTTGACTTTATTGCAAAAATTTATAAAAAAGAAAAATATAGCGCCATTTCGGCTTTTAAAAAATAATCATTTATGATCCAAGTAAATAACTTAGTAAAATCCTATAATCACCAATGCGTTTTAAACATTGAGGCTTTACATATAGAAAAAGGTCAAAGTATCGGTTTAGTTGGTAATAACGGGGCAGGTAAAACTACCTTTTTAAGCCTTTTATTAGATTTAATCCAACCCACAACAGGGGATATTAAAATCGATAATCTCTTAGTGAATCAAAGCGAAGAATGGAAAAGCTTTACAGGCTCTTTTTTCGATGATTCGTTTTTAATTGGTTATTTAACTCCAGAGGAATACTTCTATTTTGTAGGAGAATTAAGAGGGATGAACAAAGATCAAGTAAGGGATTACTTATTAGAATATGATTCCTTTTTCAACGATGAAATACTAAACAAAAAGAAGTACCTACGTGATTTTTCCAAAGGAAACCAAAAGAAAGTAGGTATAGTAGCTGCTTTTATGGCCAATCCTAAACTAGTGGTATTAGATGAGCCATTTGCCAATTTAGACCCTACTACTCAATTGCGTTTAAAACAGCTTGTAAATAAAAAAATGCAAGACAGACAAACAACCATTATCATCTCAAGTCATGACCTTAATCATACCTTTGAGGTATCGGACAGAATAATAGCCCTTGATAAGGGAGTCGTGCTAAAAGATGTACTAGTAAAGGATAGTAGTTTTCAAGAATTAGAAAGCTTTTTTGCCGTATAACTTTGTTTGTCTACGCATTTGGATTAGAGAGAAAAATAGAATAAAATATAACTATTAGTCGAAAATAAAATTCAAATACCCATTAATGGTAGAATAAACAATAGTACTCTACTAGATAAAATCCATTGAAATTAGTTTTATAATAAGTGAAGTACCTACTATAGTAAAAAATAGGTTAGAAAATAGTAATCTAACCTTTCTATACTAGGTAGTCCCTTATTTTGGAGTAATTTCTGAAAGAGAATAAATATAAATATTGCTACTTAACATGACGTACGTACTGTAAAACCAGTGATAAACAAAAGCTCTTACTTAGTTCTTGGGTATTTGTTTATCTTTATTATTAAAATAATCCCAGGCTAATTTTGCTATATCTGCAATAACTCTTTCATTGGTGGGTGTGTCTTCTTTTGAATCTGTAATAAAAACACTTATATAAAAATAACTGCCATTTTCTAAAAAAACAACACCGATATCGTTTACAGCGGCAGAAATACCTGTTTGTTTATTAACTCCTGACCAACCTGTCTTATGCGCCACAACAATTCCTTCAGGCAATTGTCCTTTAAGTCTATTTTCCCCCGATTCAGTATCCTTCATCGTATTCCAAATAAAATTATGACTTACCCAGGATAGTTGGTTGTCTGTATTTTCATAAAACATTTCCAGCATCTTGTTTGCTTCTTTTGGAGTTGTCCAATTTAAATATTGTAGATCCCAGTTACTTTGCATAACCTGTTCATTAATTTTAACCGCAAAATCTCTTAAACCTTTTTTGTGCATAAAAGACTCCACAACTTGAGGTTTACCAAGTAATTCCAATAGTATATCACATCCTACATTATCACTAGAGCTCACTGTATAGTTCAATATTTCAGAAATGGGCAAGGTTACACCCTCTGGATATTTTTCCCTTATTGGACTCCAAAGTCCTGGTAATAAGTTCTCTTTAGCAATATATATTTTTTGATCTAATGAAAAATTACCCTTATCTACTTCAGCCAGCATCGTTAGAGCAATGGGAAACTTAAACACACTTTGCATTGGGAAGTGCTTATCTCCGAGCAAGCTTAAAGAATCCATTGGATTAACTCCCTTTATTGCTACGCCAATACGGGCATTCTTAGTTAATGCTAAGGCTTTAATATCTTCACGTAGTCTCTCAATGCTTTGAGCATTTACCACAGTGGAAACACACAATAAAATATTCAGTAGTACTATCGTTAAATTTTTCATGGAATCTATTTTAGATAATTCAAATTATCAGGTTTAAAACTTGCAAAGTTACTACTTATATAAATGGTATTACTCAAAAAATAGATGTGTTATTACAATGTATTATTTCCCTTTTCCACTAAAGTTAAACTTGAATATTACATAAACAGACTATTTATCTTCTGAACTATTAACTATTTACCACATTGCTATTTTTTCTTATTTCTATTTTTTTTATAAACACCCACTAGGCATATTAAACCTGCAAGAGAAAGTCTATCACTTCAAGCTAAATAATGCCATATTTACTTTGAAGAAATACAAAACAAATAGCTTGAATGGCTAAGGTAAATTTCATACTTAAAAGGAACGCTTCTAAATAGCTCAACCAATGTAAAAATCGCTCTTTTTATCCTTAGTTTTGCTTCAAACTCAATACAATTATAGATATGTCAAAAACAAAACTTACCATTAATGATAATGGATCGGTAAAAATCGAAGGAGATTTTGAAATCGTAGATAAACATGGAAATGCTTATGGGTTACAAGGAAGAACAGTAGTTTCTATCTGTCGTTGTGGATTGTCTAAGAACATGCCATTTTGCGATGGTGCTCATAAAGGACAATTTGTACATAATGCAGAGGCATTTGACTTACCTCCTAAAAAAGCATAAACTTATAGAAATAATTTTTTTGTAAAAACATAGAATTCTACCTTATACTATTATCCCCCTTATGGCTAGGTTTTATATACCTAACTATAAGGGGGATATTTTTTTACTTGATTAAAACTAGTCACTAAGACAATGTACTCTTTAATAATGATTACTATACAGCTTCAACGCCTGCATGCAATACCAATTAAGTAGTTATTATTTCTTTAGTGCTATGTATTCTTCCTGTGGACCTTCGTAGAGCACTCCTACTCCATCTCCAGTAAAATTGACACCCTCTATTGATTTGTAATTATCCTCATCTAGATATTTATATTCTTTCTTTTCTGTACTATTACCGCCATTATTTAAAGACTCTGCTGAAGTGAAATTTTGTTTTTCCATAGTTTGTTTATTATATTTTATCGTAATAATACAAGATAAATCTTATTACTATAAAAAACAATATTACATAACTTAAAAGATAAAATCCCTTGTTATTTCTAGTAAAAAGTTTGGATAGGCAAAACACTCCATTGCTTTAATTTCAGATCCATTAAATACTTTGGCTATAAACCTAATTGTCTTACTTGTTCGCAGAAGCTTAAATTAATGTCTATTATCACAGTTTATTGCAATATAGTTATAGCTTGAAGGTAAATAATCTAGTGCTTCACATC
This sequence comes from Myroides sp. LJL115, assembly GCF_054871665.1. Taxonomy (NCBI): domain Bacteria; kingdom Pseudomonadati; phylum Bacteroidota; class Flavobacteriia; order Flavobacteriales; family Flavobacteriaceae; genus Myroides; species Myroides sp. LJL115. The sequence continues at coordinate 14,552 of NZ_JBTXLS010000029.1, forward strand.
CAAAGGAAACCCAATAAAAGCCAAATAACACCTCTGGTTTATTTTTTAATAATACTCCAGTATATTGAAATTTTGATCCCCAATCCTCTTCTTGCCTACTTGCATTGGTTGTAACAGGTGCGATGCTTTTGGTTTCAGATACACTCATTAATTCCTTTCTAATAAGTTTACCAGTTTTAGAATCTATAAGTACCAAATGCCTATGCTGTATATCGTAAGAACTCTCTGGTAGAAAATAATCCATAAGGTAGAACTTAATATTGTTTGTAGAAAACCTATAAGCCTGAGATACCATTCCGCTACCAGGAAGATCTAGTTGTTCTAGTTCCGGTAAATGACCTATTTGACTTGGAAAATCTTTTTGATTCATCTCTTGCCAAATAATAGCTTTCATCTTACCTCTTTCAAAAGGACTCTGAGAACCAAAACTAACAAAAGTAGTAGCATAGTCTTCCTCTAAGGAATTTAAAGACTTGTTATCTATTTGAAATCCTATCATATAATCGTATTGATCATTTTGATCTTCACCTATCTCAGAATATGGACTAAGGATAGCAACCACATCAAGTTTTTCTATTGGAAAAGAAAGGTGGGTGTCATTATGATAATCATAGATAAATAAACTATCCTTTGGTGAAATCTTTGTTATATTAAAAAATCTTTCTCTATATTTTGCATCCAATACGATATGTTGCAGACTATCTGTATTAGTTGTCTTTATAATAGGCACAGCTAAAGAATCTGGATGTTCACTTAGAGGATAAATATCCGAAAAAGAAACAAATCCAGCTTTTCTATTTAAATATCCTTCTAAATCAGTAAGAGTAAATAATTCAAAATCGGCATTATACTCTCCAATTACATCGAAATGTTCCACTTCTTGCTCCTGCTGCAGTTCATCTAAAGTACCTACAAGTTCTACTTCACTTTCAACTTGCGTCTCTTGGTCAAGAGATACATTCTTTGCCTTATCTTCTTTACATGAAGTTAGAAAGAAAAGGATTAAACCTAAAAATAAAATTGTTCTTCTCATTATAGCAATTAATTAGCCCTTAGGTAGTAGTACTACAAATTATCACCGAATAAATACCCAATAACAATCCTATATAGTACACTTTAGCCTCTTGTTAAATTTGGGCTAAATTAATTAAATAATAGAAAAATAATAGTCTTACTTACTTTTATATTCTCTTTTATACCCAATTAAATAAACACTATTTCCTTGGAGCGAAAGATTATACTACATTTTATAATGTTTTCCCGTAAATTGCTCTACATAAAATACTACAAACTAACTTTCTAAGACAATAGTCTTAGGCAGCCTAGTTGCAGATGGAACAGTTAGTATGATGGAAGATCAAATAGATATTCGTGGTAACACTCATAAGAGTTACTCATTACCTGCCCTATCTAGTGATTCATGGAATAGTATTTTTAGCCAAAATCACCCAGAGGCTTTCTTTGTAAACTTAGATCAAGATAATACAACAGGAAAACAAATTGGTCTAAGAACTCACTTTGCAAAATTCTACCGCTTCGAATATGGTCCTAAAGAATCCTTTTTAGTAACTTATACCCTACCAAACGATGATATTTTAGTCCATAAATCAATAGAGTCTACTAGTTATAATCAATATTACTCCAACTTTGATAACAGACATTCTCTTGCTTTAGATAGCATCTACTACAAAGATTTACTGGATAGTGAAAAATACAGATTAGACTATATAGATACTAAAACTGCAGTACTAAGCATTTACAGTTTCTCTTTAGGTAATGAGCACACCCAAAACCACTTAGACTATAAAAATTCCTTAGAACAAAATTTTAAAGACTTAAAAAACAAAGGTATAGAGAACCTTATTGTGGATATCCGACATAATAATGGAGGTACTGATCCAAATGATTTACTTACGTATAGTTTTTTAAGTAAAAGAAACTTTCAAGAAAGTACCTCAGCCTGAATTAGCTTTTATAAGATTCCCTATATCTTCCATTTAGATGTACCTACCCCAAAAATACTACGACCACTTGGCATTAGAAAATACAATAAACTCTTTCAAAAAAGATTTCCTCATAATATTGACAACCAATACTATATAGGAGAAGACCAGAATGAAATGCAAATCTGGGAACCATCTAAAGATGCATTCCAAGGGGATATATATTTACTTATCTCGCCAGCTGTTGCCTCAGCAGCAAGTTTATTTGCAGCTATGCTTAGCTCAGAGCCTTCAACAATTACCATTGGAGAAGAATCCATGGGAAGTTATTATGGACAAAATGGACATACCTCTTTAGACTATAAACTTCCATATTCTAAAATAATTACAAGCTTTAGCGTGGATAATATTACTCATGATGTACTTCCAAGAAGCATCCAAATAAAAGATAGAGGTATAATGCCTGATATTGAAGTTCATTCTACTTTAGAGGATTTCCTATCGCACAAAGACACTCCATTAGACTACACCCTTGAGCTTATTGAAAACAAACGAATTCAAAAAGGCAATTAGTCCACTAAGACGGATAAAATAAGTTGGAATAGAAAAGCTTTAAAAGATGGAAAAGCCAAGTTAAATCTTATCTTTTCTTCCATCTTTTATGAGTCCAAAGCCAAATATGTGGTAATTTTTGTATACTTTTTTCTAGTTTTGAAAAGAAGGAAGTGGAAATAAATCCTGATTCGGTTTGTTTGGCTGAGCTACAAATAGTTTCTACTCTTAATTCCCAGCTACGACTATCTTTTGGACATACCTCAGCATATAAAACATGGGCGTCTAATACCTTAGAAATATGTTCGGCTCCCATTAGAACTTGTGTTGGTTGACTTAAAAAGTCCACCACAAGCCCCTTGCTTCCACCTGGAAACTGGTCGGCGATAAAAAAAGTTATAGCAGGAGTATCTTTTTGTTTGATTAAAGTACGAAGAGCATTATTTGAAGCAATAAGCTCCACTCCGTGTCTTTCTCTAATAGATTTCATTAAGCGATTCCAAAACTTGTTCTTTATTGGCTTATAAAGAGCCTGCACCTTCATATCAACACTTAGGGGCAACTCCGATAAGATCTCCCAGTTACCATAATGTCCCATAATAAGAACAATATGTTTATTTTCTTTCTGAATCTGCTCTAATAATTTTAAAGAGTCCCTCTCTACATGAAGAGTAGGTCTTGTAATTCGTAGCCCCTCAAAGAGCATTCTACTTAAATAACCATAGAAATCTTTTTGATAGGTTGTTATTTGCTCGTAAGAAGCTAAAGGAAAAGATCTGGTAATATTTTGAAGAGATACGCTACAACGGTAGCGTAATATGTTTGCTAATACAAAGCCAAAACTAGAATAAATAAATTGCATTATATAGATGGTATTTAATGAGCAAAGAGGTAGATTATCTACTTCTTAACAGGTAGCCATCTTAATTAGAACTACCCCCTTAACTAATAAATGCAATAGATAGTTTATACCTATTTTTACAGCTAAACTTCATCTGGCGTTTTCTACCAAATGTACCTTAAATGACCTAGAATAAAACATCCAATAAAAAGATGTATTAGGTAAATCTTTAACATGCAATTATTTACACTCTAAGAATTCAACTACTTAACTTTTCCTTTTATACTAAGTCAATAAGTATTAAGAAAGACAAAAATAACATTCTACAGTTAACTTTATTACTTATACCCAATACTTTGCGAGTAATTTAACGTTTACCGACAATTAGAAAACTAATTTTCTAATTTACTCCACCAATAGCTACTATAAATTCCTCCTAATCCATTTATTTTATTTCTAATCAAATAACCACATATTGTGCTGTGTTTAGATACTTACTTTAGACTTCAATTACTTCAGAGTGTAAAAATATCTCTTATTTTGATCCAAAATTTAGAACAATCTATATATAATAATATTAAAGACTTTGATTCACTTATTTATCTGTAAGATATAAGATCAAGAAAAGCATAAAGCCTTATATTCCCTAAACAATAGCATCCTAGGTATTTTAAAAAAATACTAGATTAAAGAACTCACTATTTGAGTTCTGCACAAAAATTCCATAATATTATAAAAGATAAGACGACAAACAAAATAAAGGCCGTTACAATTAGAGGCAAAAAAAATATTCTATTCTGCTATCTCCCACTTAGTAAATCAGTAAAAAAGGAGCTATAGAATTCACACTTCTATAAGGTATTAAAACTATTTAGGGATAGCTTAACAACCTTGCAAATCACCTAATCAGTGAACAATAAAAAACACATGACTCTTATACTATAATTATAAAACTTAATAAGCATACTTGTATCCCTTGTTAATAAATTCAGGAACACTAAAACTGCAATTCATCTAAAAATAAATTTTTCTCCAGCAGTTTAAAGATACAAAGCCACCTAGATCATTTTACCTAAACCAACAAATATAAAATAGACTAAAGCAACCTAACAAACACATTACCAATACCTTATGTGAAAAAAACATTACTATGTAGCCTAGTCTTTGAAGAACATATTACAAAGACCTTCAGTTGGAAGATATTAGCATTTATTTTATTTATGGTTTTACTTTTACAATTTTATTATCTTGAAGGATAATAATTTCACCGTTAGTTTCTCTTTTAAACTTAATCATTTTTTTATATGCTAGATCAAGACCTTCTAAAATTTTAATTTTTCTTATATTCTTAGCTTCTTGTGTCATAATATTGTTTTAATTTATTATACCTTTCTGTATCATGAATAATAATTTCTTCTCCAAAATTTTTTTCAGCTATAAAAATTGGATGTCCTTGGGAGTTATCAAATATCAAGATTTGATCTACTATCTTTAAATAAATATCAAATAAGTTTATTATTCCATTTATGTATCTTCTCTCGACTACCTCTTCAGGAATATTGTGACCGCCTTCGCGAACTCTACCTTTTAAACGCTCTTTGGCTAGTTCAACATTCTTTAACCCAAAAAAAAGTAACGTAGTTTGATACCCAAATCTCTTTGCTTTAGTGATTTTATTTCGATAAGACTTCGTCTCTAATGTAGTTTCAAATGCAAAACTTTCTTCATTTTTGAATAGATTTTCAATTCTACTCAACATTATTTCCCCTACTTCGAATGCTACTTTTGCGGGTTGAAAAGAAGATAATCCTTTTGTAATTTCATCCGCGTTGACGAACTCTTTACAATTCAAAATTTCAGGAAGAATTGTAAATGAGGCTGTCGTTTTCCCTGCACCATTACAACCTGTAATAATATATTAATTTTGCTCTTCCATTAATACAAAGCTAAACTAATTATTGATTAAGATCACAATTCTTTTGTAAGTAAGAAATTTATTTCATTTAATTATATTGAAAAAAATTATTTTTGAAAAACATATAACAATCAAGTTTCTAGCTGTTTATAAATTTCAATCCTTTTATGTGTTTTTTAAAATAAAAATAGATACTCTAGCAAAGCTGTAGATATTTATATCAAGAGTAGCTACATTTAGCCAAACTAATTAACACAAAGCAGGTAGCCTTACTATTGGAAAAGTATAAATAGAATATCCATAGATATCCTCTATATTTATAGGATTTCATCCTCCAAAAGATAAAAATAGCAAGTGTAATATCATGTCTTCTACAATAATTTCTTTGTCTTAAACCATTCTATGTCCTATTTATCGCAGATTAAAAAAAGCTTATTGTATTAAACGAGAAACCAAGACCTTTTTAGTCATATAGATACTCAACTACAACTAATCCTGTTTTACCCTATCACTATATATACTTTACTTGATATTGTTTCATACACTATAGTCTCAATTCTTAGAATTTAAACTAAATACATTGTACTCTTAACGCTACTACAATCTCCAAAATTTAACACTAAAAGCCTTTTAACACAGGGTACTGCTAGGAAAGTTTAACTCAGTTAAGGGCATTAAAAACTTGTTAATCACTTGAAAACCTATGCTTTTGTTCGTAAATTTACAACTAACTACCACATAAACAGATACTTAAAAACTTTATATTATGAAACCTATTAATAAAACTTTAAACTTAGTAGTACTACTAGGTTTATCCTTGGGGTTAATTATAGGGTGTCAGAAAAAAACTACCACTTCTGAAGTTATAGTGGAGCAAACCACGGTAAACAAGGAGGTAACCCCACAGCTCTCTGACGCTCAAATAGCATCCATAGCAATAACTGCAAACCAAGTAGATATAAATTATGCGGATTTAGCTTTAAAGAAAACAAAGAATCCTCAAGTGGAAAAATTTGCACAGACTATGAAGAACGACCATCAATCCGTAATTCAAGCAGCAGTTGACTTAGCTAGTGAATTAAGTCTTACTCCACAAGAAAATCCAACTACACTTTCTTTATTAGAAAAAGCAAAAAAGGAGCTACAAGTTTTGGAGTCTTCGGATAACTTTGACACAGCCTATATCGAAAATGAAATCGATTATCACACCTTTGTGATAAGTACTCTTGAGAATACATTAATACCTAATACACAAAACACTCAATTAAAAGAGCTTCTTATACAAGTAGTTCCCAATTTTCAACACCACTTAGAAATGGCCAAACAAATACAAGGTCAAATAAAATAACTCTATCGTACTAAAGAAAAAACTATTACAAGCTCATTTTTTAGTATGATATAATCTACTCTTAAAATGAAAACGATAGTATATATACTACTTTTTTTAGTAGTAGGTGCATATTCTTGTCAAAGTGAACATAAAGCCCCTTCACCAAATAAAAAGCCAAATTACACCTCTAGAAACCAAGAGCACTCCACTACTCAGCAAAGAATACGTTCACCTCAGACCAATGCAACAACAGGTGGCACTTCTACTAACCAAAGTACCACACAAGAAGCAGTTGTAATTATTAAACAAATGAAATTTGAACCAGCTCAGTTAAAAGTCAAAAAAGGACAAACCGTTACATGGATCAATAAAGACATTGTAGAACATGATGTTACTCCCTTTAATACAAAGCTTCCACACTCCGGAGTATTTAAACCACGTCAATCTTGGCAGTTGGAAGTAGATCAAAGCTTTGATTATAAATGTAATCTACACCCAACCATGTTAGGAAAGATAATTGTAGAATAACAGAGCATAAAGATAGCCTCTAGCAGATAACTTTATAGTATGGGTAGCTATTAGGTACTTATGGAGTAATTTATCCCCTCTTGCAGCTTTTAGAATTGCTTTTGTAAGCAAGTTCTACATTAAAAATAGTACTTTTGACCTATATTAATTTTTATCTAAAATTATAGCATATGCCAATGAGCTATCTACAAGAATACGATGTCTTCTTAGAAGAACTAAAGCAAAGTATTGAAAACAAAACTTTTGCTAAATTAACAATGGCAAAAACAATTGGAAAGCCTGAATTGAAAAATATCTTTGTTCGACCAATTTACGCTCCAAATGACTTTAAAGTTCTTTTAAAATTACACTATGCGCCTAAGGAAATAGAAGATATAGAAACAGAGTATAGCCTAGAGGAAGCTATAGAGGTGGTTACTAAGCATTTAAGAACACCTTTTTTACAAATAATTTTGTTTACTACCGAAAAAGATCTTACCTTTAAGATTAATAAAAAAGGAGCGGGATCTATAACCGAGAATTTTCCAACATTTCAAAATGTTGTTCAAGCTAAACTCGATTAAAACCGCTTTAGAAGACTAATGTCCTCTTAAAACACATTCGGATTTTTTTTCAATATTGCACGTAGTAAAAGAGCTATACAGCACGGGGTATAGCTCTTTGCTTTTTTCACCATTTTACTCTCAAATCAAATCTATCTATTTAAAGCAATACCTCTTACTGCTATGTAGAGCTCTATAAGAGATTATTATGCCAATACTTTCTAATCTTACTTAGGGTATTTTTTTAAAAGACCAGTTACCTTGAAGATAGCTCGTGATTGAATTGCTTTTATTTTGCTATTTTTATGTTCCTTAAATAATTCTACACCATGGATAATCTTACTGCTCATATACAGAGATACCTGAATCTTACTGATGAAAAACTAGTGCGAATTGGTGAGTTTTTCGAAGGGAGAACCTTTAAAAAAAAAGAATTTCTCCTTAGAGAAAGTAGTAGCTGTAAAGAGAAGTTTTTCATCTGTGAAGGACTAGTGCAGATCTGCTTTACAAAAGAAAATGGCAACCTACAAACTGTAGATTTTGCATTAGAAAACTGGTGGGCAACGGACTTTTCTGCTTTTACTACAAAAAGCAATTCCCAATATAGCATACAAGCAGTAGAAAACACAAAAGTCTTAGTACTATCCTTTGAAAACCAAAAGCTTCTTTTAGCAGAACTTCCTGAATTGGAAAGGTATTTTCATCTTGTTTTCCAACAGGCATATAGCGCTACACAAAATAGAATCAAATTGCTCTATAGTTTTTCTAGGGAAGAGCTCTATGAACACTTTCAAGCAAACTATCCCCAATTTACACAAAGAGTACCACAATATTTATTAGCTTCCTTTCTTGGCCTTAGCTCGGAGTACTTAAGTAAAATTAGAAAAAAGCGTATTTCTTGAACTAGTTCAAGTTTTTTAGGATTCCGATTTTAGACCTTTGCCTGTAGATTATTACTTAATAAAACAATAAAATTATGCAGCAAAGAATAAACATCGCCCAACTAGAAAGCAGTGCATACAAAGCCATGTATGCCTTAGAAAATTATTTAAAACAGACTTCTCTTAGTGAAATTCAAAAAGAGTTAATCAAAATACGAGCATCTCAGATAAATGGTTGCGCTTATTGTATCAACATGCATACAAAAGACGCTTTAAAATATGGAGAAACAACACAGAGGATATTTGTTCTAAGTGCTTGGAGAGAAACCAACTTATTTACAGACCAAGAAAAAGTATTGCTTGAAATGACAGAAGAAATCACCTTAATTAGTGAGCAAGGTCTTAGGGAGGTTACCTATCAAAAAGCTAAACAACATTTCGAGGATAATACCATCGCCCAAATTATTATGACCATTACCATCATTAATATGTGGAATAGAATTGCAGTGAGTTCCCATATGCAAATAGAGCAAGAGTAAATACTCTTGCTTACAATAGTCAAATCCTAAATACAAACCACTTATAACAGAACACTTTGCATAATACTATCTAAATTAAAAATTATGTTATTAAATTTGTGATAGTATCAAATGGTAGTATCAAATGATAGTATCAATGAAGCTACCATATGAAATACCCCCCAAATATTAAAGTATATTACTTCCATTGCAGAAAAGATTGGAGAGATTAATGCTAAGTACTTAATTAAAACCAATCCTACTTTAAGGAAACAGAATCAAATTAAGACAATTCACTCTATTTGAAGAGAAGAAACGTTTTTAAAAATATATTTTAGTCAAAGATAACAAACTCTCTTTTTGGCAGATAATTTGTAAGAATATAAAACAAGTGTTATTTTTATTAGTCCATCGTTGGTAGAGTAAAAAAAGACATTAGTAATAGAGTTAGACCAAAGGCATAAGGTCTTTAAAGCTTTAGTTTTTTTACCTTGTCCTATAGAGTGTTTACCTTCTTTAAAGAAAAGATATGTTTGAATTTGATACTTTTATAAGTTTACTAGCTGGAGCCACAGGATCCATCTTTACTATACTTACCAATAACCTAAAATCATGGTCCAATAAAAAGAAGGAATTACTTCGAAAAGAAAGTTCTTTTTATAGTATTTTCGACAATACTATTATTCCATGCTTGAATGATGCTCTTTGTGATATTGACACACAAATCTTAGCTATTAAAAATTCTAATATAGGACTCACTTACAATAATATGTCCTTTTTAGATATTGAAATCACAAAATTATTAGGAGATAGTTTTTTCTTAGAATTAGCTGAGAAAAACAAAATCCCCTACCACCTACTATTCGAGCTTCTAACCACTTTAGAAGAATTGAAAATTAAGAACCCTAAAACAATTGTAAAGGACTTTCTTGCTCTAAAAAAGGAATTAGACCTATTTAATAAGCATACAGAAGACAGCCCAAAAACACAAAAGGCTTCCATTAAAATGCAGGAGAACATAGACATCGCGGTTTTCCAGCTTCAAACCTCCCAAAAATTGATGTCAGCAATTATTCAGATGTATAACCAGATAAAAGCTTATAAAAAATAAGTTCTCCCCTATAGCTTGTATTTTATTGAATTACAGAGTTTTTTTGGACTTTAACGACTTCCTTATTATTCTCCCATTTTTCTATAATTCAATCTGCTTCATCTTATCTTGAAAGATTCTGATATAGGCCTCTTTGTATTGCTTTGGCAAAAAGCTGCGATTTATTAAGGCATTTACCTTATCCATTTGTTTAGAAAAATCCCTATAGATATTATTGCGTACAATCTGTGTAATACCTAAACTAAGTGCCAATTGATTGAAGTTTTTTTGTTTAATCTTGCTCTTGCGTCCATCTAAAGTTAGAGCTACCTCTTCTTTGTCTTGAGGAAAAATTAAATTCACATTTAGTAAATCATACGCAGGAGACAATAAAATCCCCTGTTTAGTATGCATCAGAGAAAAGTTCTTTAAATGCATATCATTATTACCTGTTAAAAAGCTAAATAAGACAAGTCTAAAGTATCTAATTGCATCTAAGCCTGAATTGGTAGTGTATTTCTTAATTATCTTTCCTACGCGCTCATAAGAGCTTTTGTATTTTTGTTCCGTTAATAATTCTGACAACTGGCATAGATCCTCTATGTGAATTTTTTTTCCATTCACTCGATCAAAACGTTTGGTTAAATAAGCTAGTTCTCCATTAGATGTTTCGATTAAAGCATGTTGGGCTGTTTCGATTTTAAATAATTTAGCTAAGTGCATGGTTAGATCTTCTACCTCTGGCATTAAATCAAAATCAACAGATTGAGGTTTTAATATATAATCCCCCCATAGTCCAACTATAGTTAGTCGCTTATTAGCATTTTCACTATGTAAACTTAAAGATATCTTGGGTTGAACTCCAGTGAGTGCTAATCTTTCATTTACAGTTATTTGCGCTAAATTTTCTAGCTTTTCTTTATCGAGTTCTAGTATAGGAACTTGGGTTGTACCGAAGAACTTCTTAGAACATTTAGCATGATACGTTCCCGTATCGAGTGTCTGATAACAAAATAAACAATTACTCATACTCTTCCGCCTCCATCGGATAAACGCTTACAGCTCCTATAGTGTCTCTGCATAAGTTGATTAATAATTCAAAACGATCCCTTGCATTAAGCTTCCAATACTTCTCCCCAATATCCAATAGCCATCCCTCCGGTATCAATCCATCGAAAAAAGGGAATAATACTTTGCTATGATAGGTATGCTCAGATAAAGGTAACGTAAGACTAATCGAACTAGGGTTAGGTGTATGTAAATACTCCTTACTATAGTAAAATAAGTAACCATTATCTGTTTCGGTGAGATACCCTGCTAATTGATCTTGAAAATATATTTTAGCTTTTCTTGCCATTATTCTCTAGTTTTATCTATTACGCCAACCTCTTTTCCAAATAAAGCTAATACATCATTTACTTTATCTAAACGCAGCGTTTTTTTACCTTGCTCTAAATCACGCACAAAACGCAAGCCTACGCCAGCATTTAATGCAAGATCCTGTTGCGTAAGTTTTAATTCTCTTCGTTTTTGCTTTACAAATAGTCGTATTGCATCCATATCTATACCATTTCAGGTATAAATATACGAAAATAATACGAATAACACCCTTTCGGGTATATTTTTATATAAACCTATTTTTTTATTCTACATAAACTTTTTAACTAGCTTGCGTCACAGAAAAATGAAACTTTGATCTAAGCAAAGCTTAAAATTACCACTAATAAAAAAGAGTAAGCTCCCCAATTCCAAAAGAAACTTAAATCAAAAGTAAATTCAAACTCCACCCAGTGGAAATATAAAAAAACTAAATAAAATTACAACAAATCTTTATCTGTGTTCTAAAAACAAAATGTACGTTAATTCAATCTTTTTACGCACTTTTGTATGAAATAACGGTCAATATATGAGAAAGCAAATTATTTTACCTCAATACAAAGGTGTATTAGCTCAAGTGGGGGAGCAAATTAAACTAGCTCGTAAAAGGCGTAAATTAACATCTGTACAAATAGCCCAACGAGCAGATATTTCTCGTTCTACGTTAAATTTAATTGAAAAGGGAGAGCTAAGTGTAGCAATGGGAGCATACTTTAATGTATTGCGTGTTTTAGGATTGCAAGAAGATTTCTTAAAGTTAGCGGCTGATGATACCCTTGGGCGTAAATTACAAGATTTAGAATTATTATAACTCATATTAAACCATCCACAAAAATAAAAAATGCATTGCTTTGATAAGTATGCTCAAAATAAGAGCAAAGTTAGACTAATTGTATAAAGGTTTGGTGTATGCTGCTTACCCTACTAAAATTAGCATTCCGTATCTGTTTCAAAAAGATACCCTTACAATTACACTTTAAAATCTATATTAGTTTTTCTTGCCATTACTCTAGTTTTATCCATTACGCCAACTTCTCTTCCAAATAAAGCTAACACATCATGTACTTTATTTAAACGAAGTCTCTTTTTACCTTGCTCTAAATCACGCACAAAACGCAAGCCTATAGCAGCATTTAATACAAGATCCTGTTGCGTAAGTTCTAATCCATTTCTTTTTTGCTTTACAAATAGCCGTATCGTATCCATATCTATACAATTTCAGATATAAATATAGAAAACAATTCAAGCAGCACCCTATCGGGTATAGTTTCATAAAAACCTACTGTATTTATACCCGATAAGGACTTTATATTCGCAAAACGTATTGTTTACACTCTTACTGTGCTATCTATTATTTTCAATACTATTCATTTAATCTAAGAAGGCCCTTATACAAAAATTATAAAAACAAATTGCACAAAACTCATCCCAATGAGCTAAACTGCTTAAGTATCTTCGCTTTAGATTCTGTATCTTTCAAATTAGCAGTTAACTAATCAAGAGTCTCTTGCTTTCCATTTAAACAATAAATGATAGATGCTAGAGTAATTATCGTCCTTTCACAATAAATAGCGGTAAAATCATATTGCTTAAAAAAAGGATGCCTATCTTGTATCTGCTGATAGAGCTTATGTAAAGTAGGAGCTATTTGAAATAAATTAAATGCTCCAGCCAGAATCTCTTGCAATATTTCTTTACTTATCTGCTCTAAACTAGATTCTTGGTTAATTTCAATACTAAAGAATTTGTTTTCTTTTGAAAACTGGCTAATACTACCTGCTATAATTGGATAGGTATTGATATGATCTTTTACAATTTGAGTATCTATCTTCCTAACCCCTTTGTAGAGAATTCCGCACATACAGGAAATATAAAAAGCATTTTTATTCCCAGTGTGTTTACGCTGATTTAGGACTATATACTCTTCTCTACCAAAATCCTCTTTATTGCTTTTTACAAACCTTGCTTTTCCTTTTTTCACAAAGCCAACCTTTAAAAGTTCTGGTTCTAATACATGCATTACTGTAGCTAGGGGCTCACTCATTTTTTTACTATTATTTCTTAACTTTTACTTATCTACTCTTTTTTGAAACTTGAGAAGATATCGAACGGATACTTTTCTTGCTTTTCTAACATTTTCGACTGTATCATGTGTTTTTCCTTAATACTGCTCTTTAGTATTTGTAAATGATTCACTCCAATACTGTCAGGTAATAAACTAAATAGCCAAATCACTAAACTAATTCCAGTTCAAGTAGTTGTATTTCCTGCTTCTTATTAACAAGCAAGATACCTATAAAGTCAAAAGCATTAGCTTTTAAATACTCTAATTCAAAAAAACTATCTTTTATCTGAATTAAGCCTTCTTCGTTTTTAGAAAATTCGCATTCAAAATCAACACTAGAATTACCATAGATAAAAACTTCATATTCACTGTGGTAATTGTTATAGTTATACTCTTTTAAGTTCGGCAATTTAGAATATTCAATATCCTGTTCAAAAGAAGTAAACCCATGTATACGCTGATCAAAAATAACACATTGCTTTTGGTCTTTACCATAAACCCCTACAATAAGTAGTGGTTCATCCTCTTGTGTAAATATACCACCGTCCTTTAAATCGAAAACGCCACTATGTAATATTTTAAACTTATCTATCTTACCAACTACCAATTTCCCTTTGTATCCAAGAGATTCAAACCACTGTTTATTGCTAGTGAAATAATCCACTTTATCTATTTGTATATGCTTTAATTTACCATCTAGGTACTTTGGAGATACCTCTTTTATATTTATCATAATGAATAACTTTAATTGCTTTAAACATTATACCATAACAAAGTATCAAGTGCTTTATGTACATTACCTCTAGCATTAAAAGATGGCATGATTTCTTGTCACCTTTTAGTCCCAGCCAAGAATTAATTTTTCCTTCTTTTTGTTAATCTTCCAGTAGATATCTATAAAACAACTCCAGCTCAGTTGTATCTTGATTTTGTGACTTTTTTTTATGCAATATGGATTTGTATTTGATTTGTAAATGCTCCATATCTTCCTTTTTTTTCAATAAAAAAAGGGATTATTCTAAATTCAGTATAGAAAAAGAAATAATAGATACTCTAACAGATAGCATTGAAAACTCTAAACTACAAGTAAACCATTAGCAAGTGATCTTAGAAGCTCTCTTAGTTATTTAGAAAACCTTGATTTATTTAAAACCTTCTTTGTTTATTGTAGTAAATCCATTATCTTTCTAAGTACATATATTTTTAAAAGCCAAAACCTTGCACCCTTAACTTTTGCTAACCTTTTTATTATGAGAAAAAGAATACAAAGAATACTATCCATCCTGTTTTTTATTTCTATTATTGTAAAATACATCTTAAAAAACGATAGCATATTTGTATCTATTATACTACTAGCCTCTTTTACTGCCCTCACTATTCTGCAGGTTATTAAGCCGAAAAGTAAAGGCTAAAAGACAATCAATAATTCACCTTCCATAAAGTCCCCAAGAGATTTAAAAGGAAGTAGCTAATTGCCGTTTTAGCCTATAAGGTGAAAGTATATATAAGTTTTATTAAGATATAGCACGCATATTTATTTAAAAGTAGATAGTTTAAATCGCAATGTTTGCTTAAATCTCAAAATAGCATCCTTTAACTTTTAAAGCTTGGTACTTTAGTGGATCAAAGCTATATATTTTAGCTTCTCTAGCTTTTCGATTCTCTTGGGTTGCACTATGATCAATTAATACATCTAAGCTCAATATTTTCTTTCTGAAATTTCCACGATCGATTGGCCTTTCTAAAATAGTCTCATACAATTTGTGTAGCTCTGGAAGAGTAAAGTGTTCAGGTAATAACTCAAATCCAATAGGCTCATACCTTATCTTGGCTCTTAATCGTTGCAAGGCTACCTCTAAAATACCATTGTGATCAAAGGCTAAATCTTTCGCCTCAGTTAAAGTAAACCACTGTACAGATTCAATCCCTTCTCCAGCAACTGGATCATAGTGAGTAGACTCTACTAAAGCATAATATGCTATACTGATCACCCTAAAACGCGGATCTCGCTTTACATCAGAGAAGGTATATAATTGCTCTAAAAATATATCAGTAAGACCTGCCTCTTCTAGTAATTTTCTACGTGCACATTGCTCGGCTGTTTCGTTTTCTTGGATAAAACCTCCACAAAAGGCCATTTTCCCTATATATGGCTCAATAGCACGCTTAGTTAATAGTACTTTTAATTGGTTTTGATCAAAACCAAAAATAACGCAATCCACACTTACTGCTGGCCTTGCATACTCATAACAAAACTGTTGTTTTTTTTGATCCATTCTATATAACTACTTCAGTAGATTTTTTAATTTGAATACCATACTGCTTTCTAAGTTGCTCAAAAGCCTCTTGAGTAGACTCTTTAAACCCTACAATTGGCGACATACAATCCTCTAAGATGGTAATGCGTTTGTTTATCTCACTATCTTTTCCAAAATAAGTAACAATCTGCTCTATAGAGGCTAAAACACAATGACTTGAAGCCTCTCCGGCTATGTATATCTGATCATATAATTCTATCTCATCCAACACCTCTTGATTGACCTCTCCCTTTACATCATACTCGGCTTTGATGATACCATACATCTCCGTAAATGGATTTTGACCTTTATACACTAACTTAGGAGATGTTTTCCTAGCAGCAGAATGAAAATACAACATCTTGGTAAACTCACTCTCTAGTTTTGCTCCTTGTGTTCCCTCTAGGCAGTGATAAGGCCAGATACACAATTGCTTTTGCCCGTTTAACTCTAAGTTCTTTAAATAGTCTAAACTAGCTTGCAATTCTCCATTTACTGGTAACCACTCTCCCTTTTGAACTTGTTCATGGGTAATAATAGTAAAAGGACAAGGATGCTCCTTCTTTGAATTAATCCACCAATTGGCATGGAATATTTGCATAATGGAATGACAATCCAAGCTACACATCACCTTGGTTAAAGAGGCCATATTGGTATACATCCAACGGGTTAATCGCTCTACATCACCTCTAGACCCATCTACAGACAAACTTCCAATATCTTGCATAAAATCATTTTGTATGTCAATAGCAAGAAGTAATACCTTCTTAGTATCTGTCTTGGCAGGGGATAATTCTTCTCTTTGTGCTAGAGAAATAATCTGAGTGATATCCTCTATGCTTTTTGTAGAGGCTATATTTTCTATATTTACTATGTCTTGGTAGGTTGTTTTCATAAAATTGTAGTTTAAAATTATTAGGATAGGAAAATCAGTTGAGGCTCCAATTTGTGTTTAGACTGTGAAATTCTCTGCTCAATTAACTTATCTATTTCTAAATCCCCCGAAGTTCCACTTAAGATAAAAGAATCAATTTGAGCATAACTCATCCCTAGCTCCTGTTCATCGGTTTGTCCTTCCCATAATCCAGCAGATGGCTCTTTGTTTAAGATAGCCTCTGGCACCTTTAAAAACTCCGATAAGATATATACTTCTTTTTTAGTTAGCATAGCTAGTGGGTTTAAATCAAAAGCCCCATCCCCCCACTTTGTAAAGTAACCAACTGTGCGCTCGGAGAGATTTCCTGTTCCAATAACAAAGCGACTTCCCAATTGAGCTAATTCATATAAATAGGTCATACGTACTCTTGGTCGAATATTGGCTCTACTTAGGGTGATATTAGACGCTGACGCCAATGATAGGGTTGCTTTAGATGTAATGGTAAGAGCATCCACGGCAGCTTTAATATCATAGGTCT
The DNA here is from genome assembly GCF_054871665.1 of Myroides sp. LJL115. Lineage (NCBI taxonomy): Bacteria > Pseudomonadati > Bacteroidota > Flavobacteriia > Flavobacteriales > Flavobacteriaceae > Myroides > Myroides sp. LJL115. The sequence goes on from NZ_JBTXLS010000029.1 coordinate 31,846, forward strand.
CATAGGAAAAACCGAACTTGTTTATTAACTCCATCGAATGTGCAGTGCTTTTTGTATGTTCCATATCCAGTCCATATGGCATCATAACTAAATGTGTATCAATGTTTGCATAGTGACACAAACAAGCCACTAAACTACAATCAATTCCTCCACTCATACCAAGAACAACTCCTTTACGGTTATTTTCTTTGACTGTATTGGCAATCCAAGTTGCTATTTTATTGGCGTATAGGGCAACATTTTGCTGATCTATCACAAAGTTTTTAGTTAGATTCTGTCTCATAAATTCTTTTTGATTCGGTTGATAATCTACTTCTTATTTGCTCAAAAGTATTGGTATATATAAACTGCCCATCTATATAAAAATCGCGCAGTAAATCACGGTCTTTTAACTCATCTACAAGCTCTGGGTTTAAGTCATCTAAAAGTTTATACTCATTGTCTTGCCAAATAACTGCTACCATGCCTTTTTGTGATTTTTTAAAATTCCCTGTATCTGTTGCTGGGCGCTTTTGAATTGCTTTAAATTTACCATCTACTATTTCAGCAGTTCCCTTTAAAGCAAAGCCAAAGGTGTCACGTGTTACATATTGATAAGTATAGGAACCGATTCCCAAAATAACATTAGTGGTAGCAAAACCTTTTTGCATTAAACCTTGACAAATGCTATTTGCACGATCCACCGTAATGGAATCCCCGTAAACAACACCAATATGAGGATCTAGTTCAATAAAACCTTTTTTATTTTTGCTTCCTCCAAAAATCTCATATAAACGCTCTACTATCCCTTTTTGCACAGTAGTTGATTCAGCCTTTACATCTCCACATAAAATTAAAATTGGATCACCACTATCGGGACGTATAATCACTTTTCCATCCCTGTTTAGAATAAGCTCTTTTAAAGCTGGTAAAACAGTATCTACTACCTGCCATAAATCATAGGTATCCGATACAATAGAAATATTACCACTAGGATATACCTTTGTAATAAGGTGTTTGAAGGCCTCTATTTCCTGCTGCCCATAGGAACACATTACACTGTGCTCTGTAGAAGGAGTATAACCCATCACATCTTTATTAGCCCCATAGTATGCTTTTAGATATTCCCTAACACTTAAAGTTGCCGAACCAGAAAAACTAAGTAAATGTCCCCCTGCACTTCTGTAGGCTGCCTCTGGAGATCCCATACCTCTCATAGAAAAATCCCCACACTGGTGGATTACCTTAGTGGTATCACCTGTTAGTTTTGCGAATTGAGTCAAGAGCCTTTTATACTGATCTGCTATTGTAGCTGAGGTCATTGGCAACCAGATGTAAGAAGATAGTTGGGTCTCTAAATAGCCTGGCAACCAGAAAAAATCAGGATGTGTATTTTCTATGGTAAACATGGGTACTCCTATCGGCACCATTGAGCCTTCAGGCAAGGCTTTAATTTTAATAGGTAAATACCCTAAATTATGCAGTGCTGCAATGTGATGGCTAGAATGTGTTCTAGCAAACTCAGGGTTAGACACTGCAAAAACTTCATGGATTGCTTCTTGGTATTCTTCTAATACCTTATCAAGTGGCTGTTTAAAGAAATAGCTGTGAAAGGCGTGAGTAATTTCTGCTAATGCTCCTTGAAGCCCATAAAAAACAACGTGTTTAATATCTTTTATTCGAGACATTCTTGATGTCCAAGTTTCGTATACCCAGCTTGTTTTATCCGGGTACTGATCTTTGTGACATAATTTATAGCCATCTGTCCAAAGAATTGGGTTTTTACTTACTGGTTTAAACATAGGTTTTCGGATTTATGTGTATATACTCTATTTTTGGATGTTCTGTATTTATCATAGAAGTACTTGTAAATACTTTTTCTAAAATACTATCCGCCTCTAATAGTTTTGAGCTAAATACTCTAGATTCACAATGCGTTACTAAAAGATATATTGGACCTGCTCCCATTTGTTTTAAGATCTGTGCAGCCTTTAAAAAAGTTCCACCCGCAGAACATAAGTCATCTACGATAATACATTTTGCTCCCTGTGGAATATCTCCTTTTTTAAGTACCATATTTTCTATACGCCCTGTTTGAGGATTACGCGTTTTATCAAAAACACAATAGTTCTGGTAACCTGCATCTTGATAGCGAATAGCTGCCCCTTTATCTGGGAACACAATACGATCGTCTTTTGTAAAGCCAAGGTTTTGCATCACTTCTGGAAGCCAAGAAAGCGCAGGGTAAATAGCAATGCTATTGTTTAATAATTCCATTGTTTTACTAGAGTGCGGCTCTACCACATAAATGGTTTGAAAATTCAAGCTATTTATAAACTCGCAAATATATTTAAGGGTGAATAAATCTCCTTCAATTTTACGATCCATACGACTATATGGCATATAATTAATCCATAACTTACAACTTACGTTATCTTGATCTAGCCTTTTCTTTACAAAAAGTAATTCAATTAGATCCCCGTCACAAGTATAAGTGAACTCTAGTAAATTCTCCTTCTGAATTAACGCATCAAAGTCTTTTACTTTGGTTTCTTTATTGGGATACTCCTGGGTTATTATAGGTTGATTGTTTAATATAATCATAATGATTTCGTTTAAAATGAAACACTGAGTATTTATTACTCAGTAAATATAATGCTTTATTTTTATCCTCCAATATTTATTGAGTAAAATTTACTTAATAAATTAAATATAAGTATAATCGAATAGTTTATAACAGCTAACCTACTAAACGAATAAAGAGACAATGACAAAAACACTAACGGTTACAGATAAAAAAGACTTACTGTTTAACAGCCTTAAAAAAAAACCTCCTACAATAATAGGTAAATAGATAATGAAAGAGAAATGGATAAAAGGGAGTCTATCGCTGGATATTACTAAGTACAACCAGAGCTAAAACAAAGAATCTCCATTTCTCCCTTTATCACCAATAAATCAGAACTTATTTAAAATAAAAAAAGAGTAAAGTATAAAATACAGAAAGAATAATGTACATTACAACGCTATTACCATTACTATCAAAATAAAGATGATGAAAAAAACCTACTACTTGTCTTATTGCTATATACTGTATACAGCCCAATTATTGCCCAAGACACAAAATATTCTGAGCACCAAATTTTAGTAGATGCGGGCAAACATAATAAAGGTGATTTAGAACTCCTTATTCTACGACTAACAGCAAGTACTTTATCGTATAGCAAAGGATACGCAGATATGTTTGGTGTTGTAAAGCCACAAATATTCTATATGAAGAAGGTTATCTAAATAAATTAGAATATTTGCATCCTAACTGGAAGCCCGTTAGTCTTAATGATATAAAAGATATACCTATGGATAAGGTGGAACATGTTTGGCTTGACTATTCACCTGATTATCGGATAGAACTAGCTGGTATTTCTATTCCGTATGGTAGGAGATCTTTAGGTGGCTTTATAAAGATAAAACTCAAAGAGGGGAAAGAGTAATTACCTAGGTACTCCTTGATAAAAGTGTAAAGCACCTATACAACACTGAATTAAATCCTCCTTTGTTTGTGTTGCACATGCTTGAACATAAGTGTATTGGCTGTTGGGAAGTATAGCTACAAAGACTTCTACAGCAATGATTTCTCCAGTTTCTCTATCCACATAGGAAAGTTTTTTACCTGTAAAATCTATATACATCTCCTTTCCAGGTTGATGCTCGAGCCTCATTGAGCCCTTTTCTTTCTTATACTTGCGATTATAGTGCTCCATAAACTGAGAATAACTATAAGGTTTTATTGCTCCTTCAGCATACTGATTATAGTGATATAAAAAAGTAAATCTGGGTGATTACGAGCTTTATTAATCGTTTCGAAGCACAACATTAGCTCCTTATAACGCTGTGCATCAATCGTACTACAGCTAGAAAACATCTCAGCTAATTGAGCAATATCAAACGATAATAACTGCTCTAGTGAATACTCACTTGCAGTAAAAAGTTGCATATAAGTATTAACCGTATTTCGTGAAATATCAAGCGTACTGGCTATTTTTCGATTGCTATAGCCATTTAAATGCAAAGTGATAATTTGTTTTAAGTCCATTGGGTCAAGTTTATTAGCTATATCTTATCGTTTATAAACAACAAGATACTAGTATTAAACTTTTATAAGTGGCACGTTTTGAACCGAAATCACCATTACTTGTCTCGTCCAATGTTGAAAAGTATTTTACTCATTATCATCAATTGTCGCTAAAGACAAATCAAAAATGACATGAAGCTAGCCCCCTTAACCTAAGGTATTCCTCTTTCTTTAATACTTTGTTTTAACCTACAAAAAATAATACTAACTGTAAAATATTATAATATTTGATCTTTATTTGCTAATTGCGAGAAATTTATTGAAGGCAACATAACCGGCTCTAATCCAGATTGTAGTGTCAAATTAGAAACGAATGCTCTCAAATAAGGAAATGCAATCGCTGGTGCATTAACTTTGGGAAATGAAGATAATTTAAAATCTTCTGTTACTTCTTGATCTAATAATTCAAAATTAAAAAGTGCTTCAACTGACAAGTTGAATAATTTGTCTTTTATCGTAAGCTTGAACGCCACGGAAAAACTATTATTACTTTTCTCATCTGAGAAAAAGCTCCCAGATTCTAAATCAAAAGTATTCTCCTCCCTCTTTACATTTCCATCTACAAGGGATAAGTTTAAATTAGAAATCTTCCAGTTTTTCAGTTGAATTTTCATCTTTATGCTGCTAAAGTTAAGTTAGAATCTTCCTTACTATTTCCAGTATTAAAAACAGAATTGGAAACATTCGAATAATAGGAAACTTTCCCTGTTTCAAAATGCTTATTTTCTATATCAACAGAAATTTCAGAAAATCCATATTTTAAAACAGAAATTTCATATAATTTTTCTGCAGTGATTTTATCAAAAAAATCATCAATACTTTTTTTTACATCATTTAATTTCATTTTATAAAACCTGTTTTAATTACTGAGTTAGAAATAATATTCTTTGAAGGGTCATACACTGTACAGATAGTACAATTACTCGTTCTGAGATTTATCCTCTCTATTCTTTCTTTTACAAATTTAATATAAAAATTTCCTTTCACAACTTCTAAAGGTAAAAGTCCTTCTTCTCTAGCTAAGTTTAATAAAAGACCATCAAGAAAATTCATCTTTTTCCCAAGACTATCCATTTTCTCTTTGAATCTATCTACTAAATACTGAAGAATTTCCACCCCTTCCTCCATTGTTAAGTCTAAAAAATTCGATTCATCTACCTCAATAATGGAGTGGATAACACAAAAATCTCTGTATTTCAGCTTTTTCTTCTGATTATCCCAAGACTGAGCAATTGCCCACTGTTCAGCTAAGTCGACTGTCTTAGAACTTACACCGTTAATAAAGAAATAAACACCATCACCTAACCATTCATCATCTCCCTTTGATAATACATAATTAGAACTAAGAATTTTATTAGCAGATTCATTACTAGTTCCGTGATGTCCTTCAATTGAAAAAATCATAAAACATTAATATAGAGATAAATATAAGTATAAAAACTGAATAACACAAACAATAGACTTCCTGTTAAATTAGAATTAGAAATACATTACTAATATGCGCTACAATATTATATAGATAATGTTAGTAAAAAACAATAGGTACAATGTCTAAAATAGAAGGTGTACCGCCAACTGTGTCACAAAATTAATTATATCATATAAAAATGTAAATTAGTCTTATGAACACAAACAACAAAAAGAGCGGATTCGATTTCGAAAGTTTCAAAGAACAGGCTATGGCCGATATTTATCAAGGTAAGAAAATGAATGGTCCAGATGGTGTCTTTGCGCCCCTTTTAAAACACTTTCTAGAAACTATGTTAGAAGGTGAACTAGAGAACCATTTAGAGGAGGAGA
>NZ_JBTXLS010000030.1:0-36911 GCF_054871665.1 Myroides sp. LJL115
TTAAATTAGATATATAAATCAAATCTTGCGATTTGCCTTACTCTTTGTTAAATTTTGCTGTCAATCCAATATGTCTATGAACGTGTCTTCAATGTTGCGCTTATCTCTCAAAGCGGTTGCAAAAGTAATACTTTATTTTAAACTACCAAAGAAATTTCGAAAATTTTATTTTTTTTAATTTCTTGCCAGCCCTCGTATTTCCTAAAGCGGACTGCAAAGATACCACCTTATTTTTTTATTATCCAAATTTATTTTTCTTAAAATTTCTTTAATGTTTTTAAAGGTAACTTTACTTCTCTTTATGTAAGATCGTCTTGCTTAATGCGGGTGCAAAAGTAGAAACTTATTGTTTACTTCCAAACTTTATACATGCTTTTTTTCTAAAAACTATTACACATAATAGATAAATCACTCAAGAACAATAGCTTAAACTTAAAAGTTTTTTTCAACATTTTGCATTAATTCACTAAATAACTCGATACTTTGCTGTTTAGCTTTTATATCATATATAGGAGAGTGAATCATTAACTCGTCCACTTCTAGAATATCACAGAATCTTTGCACCTCAGGAAGCAATTCTTCTTTACTACCTATAAAGGAGCAAGCTGTCATATCTAAAACATAATCTCTTTCAATTTCATTCCATATTCCCTGCATAGAAAAAACTGGTTCTTGTAATGGTTTACGATCATTCCTTATAATACCTAAAAACATTTTATAAAAAGAGGTTGCTAAAATATTGGCCTGATCTGAATCATCTGCAACAATAGCATTGACACAAGCTATAAAATACGGTTGTTTTAAATATTCACTTGGTTTAAAATTTTTGCGGTAAATTTTTGCAGCCAATTGCAATTGATTTGGAGCAAAATGGCTCGCAAAAGCATAAGGCAACCCTAATTCAGCTGCAAGATAAGCACTATCAGTACTAGACCCTAGGATCCACATATCTACTTTAGCCCCTTCTCCAGGAAAAGCCCTAACTGTTGCACTTGGATCGGTATTTTTAAAAAAACTCTCTAATTCCTTAATTTGATCCATAAAACCATTAGGTTGTAAAGTGGTGTTTCTACGAAGAGCCATGGCAGTTAACTGATCTGTCCCTGGAGCACGACCTAAACCTAAGTCAATACGCCCTGGATATAAAGCTTCTAAAGTTCCAAATTGCTCGGCAATAACTAAACTAGAATGATTCGGAAGCATAATTCCACCAGAACCAACCCTAATCTTAGATGTTCCTTGAGCAACATAGCCTATTAAAACAGAAGTTGCACTACTAGCAATATTTGCCATATTATGGTGTTCTGCTAACCAAAACCTCGTATAACCAAGACTTTCCGCTTCTTGAGCTGTTTTCAAAACATTATTAAAAGTTTCCTTTATAGTGCGATTTTGACCAATAGTAGCTGTATCTAAAAATGAATAACCTATCTTTTGTTTCATAATAAAATAATATCAGTCTATTAATATAATATTTAAAACCCAAAAGACACTAATCTTAAACACAATATTAACAAACCCAGCTAAGGGAGAAAAAACATAAAAAAAAGCCCTAAGTTTCACTTAGAGCTTTTATACCTATATATAATACTTATTTTCTAATATAGTAAGGAGTATTCAAACCTAGGATATCCCCTATTTCCTTTTTCATCGGAAAAACTTAACATTCTAAATTTATAATAATTGCCTTGAGAATCTTTTAATACATAAAAAACATCTTTATAAACAACTCTCTCTACACTTACATCTCTCCAAGTATCTCCTATAATTCTTAAATCATAGCTAAAATTAGCTGGATCAATTTGATCTAAAGTAAAATCTTTATAAAATGTCTTTTCACCTTCAGGAATTCTAATCATGTATGCTTGAACGTTAGCATAACGATTTTGTAAAATAAAATCGGAAAAACCATAAGACCCCATAGGAGCACCGTTTTGATCAACTGTATTAGTAAAGACCGTGAAGTTCAAATCCCACTTATCTTTACTAGGCTCTACATTAACAATGCTTTGTGTATTAAAACTAAAAAAATTGAAATTAAACCCTGCTCTTTTTGGAATGCTCACCTCTTTATATACAACCTCTTGTGGTTTACTATATTGTAATAGATAAGCATTATCTCGTATAAGTACGCGAATCTTCATCCAGCCTCTAGGCTGACCAGCCACGTTTACAGATCCTGGAATCACACCTTGATCACTACCTATTTCATTACCTAAATTCACAAGATACACGCGGTTATTTCTATCTATGACATCCACCGCAGAAATAGCTGTCTGATTCAAGTTACCACTCGGGTTATCAATGTAAGCAATATTATACGGATCAAAAGTACCAATTCGAATGTCTTCTTGTAAACTTTTTAGCATATTATCTGATATAGTTTCAGTCATGGAGCTAACATTTATAACTCCAGCTGCCATATAAACAGATCCATTTAGTTTAACCACAAATTCAGGTCCATCACTAAAAAAAGCTAAATCCCAAGAATCCCTTCTTACTGGATACATTGCACGATCTGCTAAATCTACATATACTTGATTTTTCTCATTAGGACCGCCTAAATTAGGAGCCAGCACACCACCTAAAGAAGCATTATAACTAATTGTCAAAACACTAAATCCTCTAATAACAGGAGTCGCGCTTGAATAATTAATCTTCTCAATGGTAAAAGTAACTACTCTATCACTCTTGGGATCACTAATATTTAAATTTTCAAAAATAAGATCAACGCTATTATCTCCCTTTGTAAAAGGTATAATCAATAAATTATTTTGATTAATACTTGGAATAGTACTAAAATCTTCCCCAAATACAGCCTGTTGTGTAGTTACTCTTACTTCTACACTTCCATCCTCTAGAGCATTGTGTGAAAAAAGCAAAGGTATGCTAGTTGGTTGTGTAATCTCTCCATATGGGATAGATTGCTCTTTAAAGGCAACAATAAACTCTCTTTGCTCGTTATTTCCAGATGTAGAGTCTTTTTGGCAAGATCCCACTGTAATAAAAACGCAAACTAAAAGTAAAACTTTTAAAATATTCTTCATACTATTTATTTTAAAAACCTAAATTATACTGTACTTTCAGAAAAAAACTACGCCCATAAGCTATAGGCATTACAGTTGAACCAGGTTCATGCGCTGTAGCAGCATTTGCTGTTGTTTTCAAATTAATAACATTGAAAATATTTCTAACACCAAAAGTAGCGGTAAGTTTTCTATCCAAAAACGGTTGTCTTATACTAAAGTCTAACCAAGAATAACTATCTTGTTTTCCTTTGTAATAATAATCACCAAACATATCTGACTCCATTACATACTTGTATTCTGCTCCATTATATTTATAATATAAAGACAAGGAGGTATTCCAATTAGGTAATTTGTAACTAACATTGGCAGTAACCTCAGGAGTATAAAGGTATTTATCTGTATCGGTTGGGGCTTCAAACATTTGCTGAGCTGATCCAGACATGGTAAACCCTACACCGAAATCTAGGTTTTTCCAGCTAACTTGATTCAAGAAAGTGACTCCAATATTACGGTAACGATCCACATTCATGTATTTAAACTTTAAGCCACTTGGCTCATACATTTGAACTAAATCAATTTTATCATTTACTTGCAAATAACGTCCTGATAAACTTGTACTTACCTCTAAGTCTTGGTTTATTTCAATATCTTTTTTCAAGTTTAAAAAGAATGTCTTCCCTTTCTCTGGTGTTAAGTCTGGGTTCCCTTGTAAATCATGATTAACATCCACAAAATAAGTATACATCTCTTCGTAGTTAGGAAGTCTTGGAGAAGTACCTAAAGTTGCACGAATTTCATAACCGCTTTTAAGAACATATTTCAATACTAAACTTAAAGCATGTTCATTCTTAAAAGTATTTGAAGTCATTAAACGATAACCAGGCCTAACCATAAAACGAGGCAGAACATTAATCTCGGAAGAAGCATAAAAATCATAACTTCCTAAAGTATGGTTTTCTGGCTTTTCCCCTAAATTCTGAGACATAATAGAATATCCTTTACTATTTGTAAACTCATATCCTACCTGGAACTTAGCATTATCCCATTTAATGAATTCACTAAAAGTACCTCTTGAGAAAAAGACTTCTCTACTTTCTGTTTTTACATTAGAAGAATCAAACTTTTCATCATATTTGATTCTATAGCGATAACTTTCATTGATTTTTTCTTGCTTTTGATAAGAAAACGACAAATCAAAAAACACCATATCTTTAATATGCCCAGAAGTATTTAAAACATTTGACCACCTTTTAGTATTTATTTTTTGATCTAAAGCAATAGGATCAGTCGTTTCAAATAAAGGATCTTCATTTAGGTCAAAAAGTTTGCCGTAATTTTTCATACGTTCATCAAAATACTCAAACTTATAAAACACGCGGTAAGACCCTTTGTGATAATTAATAAAAGCTTTTAAATTATTTTGATTTTTCGGTAACCATTCATGGCCACGTCTATCCTGATCTCCATAATAGGTAAAACCTTTTCTTTGATCATACCACCCTTTAAAATCACTATGGGTGTAGCTTACACTAGCATAAATATTATCGTTAATATTATGCCCCATGGTTAAACCTTGTATGTGTTTACCTTTATCTTTTAAATTATATTCCTTACCAACTGTTTCTTCTTGTACAAATGCACTAACATTCCAATCATTTATATTATTTTTCTTGGTAATAATATTGATTATTCCTGTAACAGCGTTAGCTCCATAGTCTACTCCCATAGATCCTTCTACAATCTCGATCTGAGCAACGTCATCTAAATTAATTTGAGTAAGGTCAGTATTATTTCCAAAACCTTCATCACTAATCATGGGTACATTATCTATTAAGATAGTAAAGTACTGCCCGTCTAACCCGAACATCTTAATACTTGATCGTCCTGTACTAGCATTAGGCAAAATAGAAATATTCATAACCTGATTTAATGCATCAGCAAGTGTAACTGCACCTAGGTTTTCGATACGTTGTCGATTTAATACCGTTACATTATTTACAGCCTTATTGATAGACTGGGGATTATATTGTCCGGTAATAACAATCTCCTCTAATTTATGTTGCGGTGAACTTATAGTATCTTGAGCATAAATACTCATACTTAGAAAGTAACATAAACCAAGTACAAATAGTGACTTGCGTTTCATTTAAATATTTTTAGTTTGACCCTGTTTTTTTAATGATGCAAATATAAGAATATTTATTATTTAAACTCATTTTAAATAATAAATATTCCCTAAAAAAAAGCGAAGTTTTGAACTTCGCTTTAGTATTTTTTTTAATTTACGCTCTTGGTAGAAAAATTTCCGCCATCATGCAACGAGCACTTCCTCCCCCACATGCCTCTATAGTATCTAAACTACTATGTAAGATAGAACAATGTTTTTCAATTGCATCGATTTGATCCTTTGTCAGACTATTGTAAGCCTGAGTAGACATTACAAGATATTTTTTACCTTGATCACCTAGAACTTGTAACATATTACCGGCAAAATTATTCACCTGATCTTCAGAAATAGTAATAATTTCCTTCTTGCTTTCTTTCAAGTGATTCAAAACAATCTTCTTTTCTTGCTTATCATCAATAGCATCGGCACAAATAATAGCAAAATCATCTGCTAAACACATCATCACATTGGTGTGGTAAATATTCTTTCTTTGACCATCTACAGTATGAAATGCTTCGAATATAATTGGATCCATTTCAAACTCTTCACAGAACTCAATAACTAGATCCTCATCTGCACGCTGTGATAAGGCGCAATAAACCTTATTATTTACTCTATCAATTAATAAGCTACCTGTACCTTCCAAAAATAACTCATCTTCCTCAGCAGAGGTATAATCCCAAATATCTGAGATTTCAAAACCTTTTTCCTCCAGTAAGTCTAAGATATCCTCTCTTCTTTCTAAACGACGGTTCTCAGCAAACATGGGATATAAAATCACTTCTCCTGAATCGTGAAAAGAAATCCAGTTATTAGGGAAGATACTATCTGGTGTATCTGGAGACTTTGTATCCTGTACAACTGTTACATCTACTCCAACTCCTTGTAATTTTTCCACAAATGCATCGAACTCCGCTTGAGCTTTAGCATTTACTGTCTCAGGGCTTAAATTATCTAGGACACGTTGGTAATAATTATTTACTGCTGTTTGCTCATTCATACGAAAAGCAGCAGGTCTTATCATTAAAATAGAATTTGTTATTTGCATAATATATATTTTATTTATCTCTAATTAAAGGAAGTGTAGTACAACGTAGAAGCCCTTCTTGCTTTGCAATTTCCCCATAAGGTACAGTCTCTACTATAAAGCCCTGTTGGGCTAACCAATTATTTAAACGGGAGAAATTCTTTTCTGAAACAACAACATTTTTATCAATAGAAAAAACATTGGAATTCATTTCATACATTTCCTGTTTACTAATGTGGAATAAATTATCCATACCAAATAGCTCTACTAAAAAGGCATATTCTTTTGGATCATAGAATCCCTCCTTATGAATAATTGCCTTGTTTGTTCCAACAGGTTGAAAGCAACAATCCAAATGCAAAGCATTTTCTTTTGCGTTAGTCTTTGACTTTACAAGATCAAAACTACTGATGGTTTTATTGGGAAACAATTCTTTTATAAAGTCAACACCTAAAGCATTGGTGCGAGCAGTTATAAAATCAGCATAGTCGGGTCTTTTATAGGTACCGATAAAAATATGATCTCCCCATAACATTACATCGCCACCTTCGAAATGAACTTGCTCTGGTGCTGATATAATATTTTTAGGGTTTATTTTATCTAATATATGCTTTAAGGCTCCTAGTTCCCTAGACCTTTCTGGCAAAACATTTGCCTTGATGAATTTATCTTCAATAACAAAACCTATATCTCTTGAAAAGATTTGATTATAATCTTCAATTATACTAGGTCGATACACATCGATTTCATACTTTAAAAAAAGGTTCTCTAAAGTATCCATTTCATGAATCATATCCTCTTCAGTAGGATATGTTCCATTTAATATATGCTCTAATGATTTGGGATCATAAGCATCTTCTATACTAGGGGTGGGTCCATTACTGACAGCAGTGCCAAGGACCACAGCCCGCAATCTACTAGTTTCGTCTACAACATTTAAATCTAACATAAATAGTTTTTTACAAATATAAGAAAACCCCTCTTAGGTCTTTGTGCAAAAAAAAAGAGTCTTTAAAAAAGACTCTTTATAAATATAGCGAAAATCTAATTATTTTCTTTGATCTACTGGAACATATTCTCTTAATGTCTCCCCTATATAGATTTGTCTAGGACGTCCAATTGGTTCTTTATTAATGCGCATTTCTTTCCATTGGGCAATCCACCCTGGAAGACGACCAATAGCAAACATAACAGTAAACATCTCTGTTGGTATTCCTAATGCTCTATAGATAATTCCTGAGTAAAAATCTACATTAGGGTAAAGATGTCTTTGTACGAAGTAAGGATCTTTTAACGCAGCAACTTCTAATTTCTTAGCAATTTCTAAAACTGGGTCATCCACTCCTAATTTACATAAAACTTCATCTGCAGCTTTCTTAATAATTCTAGCACGTGGGTCGAAGTTTTTGTAGACTCTGTGTCCGAATCCCATTAAACGGAAAGGATCATCTTTATCTTTGGCTTTAGCAATGTATTTTTCCACATCCCCTCCATCTTTTTGGATATCTTCTAACATCTCTAATACAGCTTGGTTTGCTCCACCATGCAAAGGTCCCCATAGAGCAGAAACTCCAGCAGAAATAGAAGCAAATAAACCAGCATGAGACGAACCCACCATACGAACGGTAGAAGTAGAGCAGTTTTGCTCATGATCTGCATGTAATATAAATAATTTATCTACTGCATTTTTAACAACTGGATCTATTTCATAAGGTTCCGTTGGTAAAGAGAACATTAATTGCAGGAAGTTATCTACGTAGCTCTCTGTATTATTATAGTAGTTTAAAGGATACCCTTTAGCTTTACGGTAAGTCCAAGTTGCGATAACTAGGAATTTACCCATTGTCTTACAAACAGCATCGTATAAAGACTTTTTGCAATCTGCATCTACTACTTTAGGATTAAAGGCAGTAAGGGCACTAGTTAAAGATGCTAACACTCCCATTGGGTGAGCTGTTCTAGGAAATCCTTCTATTATCTTACGCATTTCCTCATTCACAAGTGTATACTTGCGAATATCTGTTTCGAATTGCGCTAATTCTTCTTTAGTAGGTAACTCTCCAAAGATAATTAGGTAAGATACTTCTAAGAAATTAGAATTCGCTGCTAAATCTTCAATAGAATATCCTCTATAACGTAAGATTCCTTCTTCACCATCTAAGTAAGTAATTGCACTTTGGCATGAACCTGAATTTTTGTATCCTGGATCGTAAGTAATAGCTCCTGTTAAAGCACGAAGCTTAAGAATATCAATAGCTACTTCATTTTCCGTTCCAACTAACACAGGAAATTCATGTCGTTGTCCGTCTATCTCTATATAAGCTGTTTTAGACATATTGTAATTATTTTATATTTTTACTATTTCTTTTCAATATTAGCAATGCTTTAATCTTTAGCATTTCTCAGTAGGAAAGATATGAAATAATATACATACCTACAAGTTAAAAACACCTTGCTAGGCCAATATTAATCATATATACAAACCTTTTACATTCAAAATATTTGAATAAAAAACAACGAAGCCCAAAATTATCATTTTCTCAATAAAATATATAAAATACCTATAAAAAAATAAAGCCCTCACAAAATGGAGGGCTAATTTTTTGTAAAATATTTTTACTTAATCTTAAAAGCTTTATCTTGAGGATAATAAGCTACAAAACCAAGCTCTTCTTCTATACGTAATAGTTGATTATACTTTGCCATACGGTCTGAACGAGACGCAGAACCTGTTTTGATCTGTCCACAATTAAGTGCTACAGCAAGATCAGCAATCGTACTATCCTCTGTTTCACCCGAACGGTGAGACATAACTGAAGTAAATCCAGCATTTTTAGCCATGTTAACTGCAGCGATAGTTTCTGTTAAAGTACCTATTTGATTTACCTTAATTAAAATTGAATTACCAATACCTTCAGTAACCCCTCTTTCTAAACGTTCTACGTTAGTAACAAATAAATCATCTCCTACTAACTGTACAGTTTCACCAATTTTATCCGTTAAATATTTCCAACCAGCCCAGTCATCTTCATACATACCATCTTCAATAGAAATAATTGGGTATTTTGTACAAAGTTCTGCAAGATAATCTGCTTGCTCTTCCGAAGTACGAATCTTTCCTTGCGGTCCTTCAAATTTACTATAGTCATATTTACCATCAACATAGAATTCAGAAGCTGCACAGTCCAAAGCAACCATAATTTGATCACCAAAACTATATCCAGCATTTTCTACTGCAAGCTTAATACAATCTAAAGCATCTTCAGTACCATCTAAAGTTGGAGCGAAACCACCTTCATCACCTACTGCAGTACTTAATCCACGTGCATGTAAAACATTTTTAAGACTATGGAAGATTTCCGTACCCATTTGTAAAGCTTGAGAAAAACTCTCTGCTTTAACAGGCATAATCATAAACTCTTGAAAAGCAATAGGAGCATCAGAATGTGAGCCTCCATTTATAATATTCATCATAGGTACTGGCAAAGTATTAGCAGATACACCACCAACATAACGGTATAATGGTAAACCTAACTCAGCCGCTGCCGCTTTAGCCACTGCTAAAGAAACACCTAAAATAGCATTAGCACCAAGATTGCTCTTATTTGCAGTTCCATCTAATTCAATCATTAATTGATCGATTGCATTTTGCTCTAGAACACTTACACCAACAATATTTTCAGCAATAATTGTATTCACATTCTCTACAGCATTTAAAACGCCTTTACCTAAGAATGCTTTACCACCATCTCTTAATTCAACAGCCTCATGTTCTCCAGTCGAAGCACCTGATGGAACAGCTGCTCTACCTAAAAACCCACCTTCTGTGATAACATCTACCTCTATAGTTGGATTTCCTCTAGAGTCTAAAATTTGACGTGCATGCACACTAACGATTGTACTCATATTATAATTGTGTCTTTAAAATTTAGTCAGGCAAAATTACAAATTTAAAAGCAAAAAAACTTTACATTTCACAAGCAATACACAATACTTAGATAAAAAGCCAAAAAAAAAAGCAGCTATTAAATAGCTACTTTACTTTTGTTTATATTTTCTATGAATTGATCAAACAAATAACGAGAGTCATGAGGGCCAGGACTTGCTTCAGGGTGGTATTGTACCGAGAAGATATCCTTATCCTTCATACGCATACCTGCAACTGTACCATCGTTTAAATGAACATGAGTTAATTCTAAAGTAGGGTGGTCTTCTAAATCCTCCTTAATAATAGCGAACCCATGATTTTGAGAAGTGATCTCACCTAATCCAGTTAATAAGTTTTTTACCGGATGGTTTACTCCTCTATGTCCACTAAACATCTTGAAAGTATTTACTCCTTGAGATAATCCTATTAATTGATGACCTAGGCAAATTCCAAATACTGGCTTATTAGAAGCAATAACATCTTTAACTACATCTAAAACCCCAAGTTTACCAAGTGCTAGAGGATCCCCAGGCCCATTGGATAAGAAGAACCCATCTGGATTGAAATCCAACAACTCAGCATACTTAGTATTATAAGGAAATACTTTAATGAAACATCCACGCTCAGCAAGGCATTTTAAAATACTAGCTTTGATCCCAAAATCTAGAGCAGCTACTTTAATAGGAGCCTCCGGATCACCATAAGTATAAGCTTCTTTAGTAGAAACTTTAGAAGCTAGTTCTAAACCTTCCATAGAGGGAATATCTTTCAATTTCTTTTTAAGATTCTCAATGCTAGTACCATCCGTTGAAATAATAGCATTCATAGCTCCATGCTCACGAATGTAAGTAGTTAATGCTCGTGTATCCACATCACAAATAGCTACTAAAGAATGTTTCTTAAAATAAGATAAAACATCTGAATAAGAATTAGCGCGAGAGTTCACATTACTAAAGCTCTTACATACTAAACCAGCAATCTTAATTCCATCGGAATCTACTTCATCTACATTTACTCCATAGTTCCCAATATGTGGACTGGTAGCCAACATAATTTGACCAAAGTAAGAAGGGTCGGTAAACACTTCTTGGTAACCAGTCATACCAGTGTTGAAGCAAATTTCCCCATAAGCAGTACCAGATACACCTACAGATTTACCATAAAAAACAGTACCATCACTTAGTACTATAACGGCATTTTCTTTTGTATTATATTCCATTATTATTCGTTGTATAGTATAGGACAAAATTAAAACAAAAAAACATAAAAAAAGGGACATCCTTTAAAAGAATGTCCCTTTTATTTATGAAATTTTACAAGCAAAAAATGTAAAATTATTATTCATTAGTTTCTGCTTCATTTGAAGTTTCAACTGTTGTTACTTCTTCAGTAGCTTTTTTCTTACCTCTACGAGTATTCTTTTTAGCTTCTTTCTTCGCAACATTGTAGATTTCATTGAAGTCTACGAACTCAATCATAGCCATATCTGCGTTATCTCCTAAACGATTACCCAATTTGATAATACGAGTATATCCACCTGGACGATCACCAACTTTTTGAGCTACTTCTCTGAATAATTCAGTAACAGCTTCTTTTTGTTTGATGTAAGAGAAAACTACACGACGATTATGAGTATCGTCAGTTTTAGCTTTAGTCACTAATGGTTCAATAAATTGTTGTAAAGCTTTAGCTTTAGCTACAGTAGTATTGATACGCTTGTGCTCGATTAAAGAACAAGCCATATTAGCTAACATAGATTTTCTATGACCAGCTTTTCTACCTAGTTTATTAATTTTTTTTCCGTGTCTCATTTCTTTCTAGAATTTAGACTTTAAAGGTCTAGATTATTCTTTATCTAATTTGTATTTTGATAGATCCATACCAAAATTCAGTCCTTTAACTGCAACTAACTCTTCTAACTCTGATAAAGATTTTTTACCAAAATTTCTGAATTTCATTAAGTCGTTTTTGTTAAAAGAAACTAAATCCCCTAATGTATCTACTTCAGCCGCTTTCAAACAATTCAATGCTCGAACTGAAAGATCTAAATCTACCAATTTAGTTTTTAGAAGCTGTCTCATATGTAATGATTCCTCATCATATGATTCAGTTTGAGCGATCTCGTCCGCCTCTAAAGTAATTCTCTCGTCAGAGAACAGCATAAAATGATGAATCAATGTTTTAGCTGCTTCCGTTAAAGCATCTTTTGGGTGAATCGAACCATCTGTTACGATATCAAAAACTAACTTTTCGTAGTCAGTTTTTTGTTCAACACGATAGTTCTCGATTGCATACTTAACGTTCTTAACTGGAGTATAAATTGAATCTGTAAAGATAGTTCCGATTGGTGCATTTGGCTTTCTATTTTCTTCAGCTGGCACGTATCCTCTACCTTTTTCGATACTTAAATCCATATTGATAGTAACATTACTATCTAAATTACAGATAACTAAGTCAGGGTTTAGAACTTGAAAGCTAGAGATGTATTTTTGAAAATCACCTGCTGTCAATTGTTCTTTACCAGAGAAAGAAATACTTACAGTTTCGCTATCTACCTCTTCTATTTGACGTTTAAAACGAACCTGTTTTAAATTAAGAATGATTTCTGTTACATCCTCAACCACACCTGCTATAGTAGAAAACTCATGATCCACGCCTTCTATGCGAACTGAAGTAATTGCATATCCTTCCAAGGAAGAAAGAAGAACTCTTCTTAATGCATTACCAATAGTCAATCCATATCCCGGTTCTAAAGGTCTAAATTCGAATTTACCTTTAAAATCGGTCGAATCAATCATGATAACTTTATCGGGCTTTTGAAAATTAAATATTGCCATATTTGTTTCGACTGAATGTCAATTATTATTTGTTGTACAACTCTACGATTAACTGTTCTTTGATGTTTTCTGGAACTTGAAGTCTTTGAGGAGTAGCTACGAAGCTTCCTTCTAAAGTTTCAGGATTCCAAGTAATCCATTCATAAACAGTACTAGAATTAGATAACGAACGTTCAATGATTTCTAGAGATTTAGATTTTTCACGAACTGCAACTTTATCACCAGGTTTTAATTGGTAAGAAGGGATATTTACTACCTCTCCATTAACAGTAATATGTCTGTGAGAAACAATTTGACGCGCTGCTGGTCTAGAAGGAGCAATACCCATTCTGTAAACAACGTTATCTAATCTTGATTCACATAATTGAATCAATACCTCACCTGTTACTCCACGAGCTGCAGCAGCTTTTTTGTAAAGGTTACGGAATTGTTTTTCTAAAATACCATAAGTATATTTAGCTTTTTGTTTTTCCATTAACTGGATAGCGTACTCAGATTTTTTACCTCTTTTTTTCGCTAAACCATGTTGCCCTGGAGGGTAATTTCTTTTTTCAAAAGACTTGTCATCTCCGAAAATAGCTTCGCCGAACTTACGTGCGATTTTAGTTTGTGGACCAGTATATCTTGCCATTTCTAAAAAATTAAAAAAAGGTAGGAGATTATGAATTCAGGTCACTTTCCTCCGATAATCTAATCCTACCTTATGTGTTATACTATAAAATTAAACTCTTCTTCTCTTTGGAGGACGACATCCGTTGTGTGGCATTGGAGTAATATCGATGATCTCTGTTACTTCAATTCCGTTGTTATGTAATGAACGGATAGCAGATTCTCTACCATTTCCAGGTCCTTTTACATAAACCTTAACTTTTTTAAGTCCTGCCTCAAGTGCAACTTTACCACAATCTTCTGCAGCCATCTGAGCAGCATATGGAGTGTTCTTTTTAGAACCTCTGAATCCCATTTTACCTGCTGATGACCAAGAGATCACTTCACCTTTTTTATTAGTCAATGAAATGATGATATTGTTAAACGTCGCATTAATATGAGCTTCACCTGTTGATTCAACAAGTACTTTACGTTTTTTTGTATTCGCTTTAGCCATATTACTACTTATTATTTAGTTGCTTTTTTCTTGTTAGCAACAGTTTTTCTTTTACCTTTTCTAGTTCTAGAGTTATTCTTAGTTCTTTGTCCTCTTAATGGAAGACCAGTTCTATGACGAATTCCTCTGTAACATCCAATATCCATTAAACGTTTGATGTTTAATGAAATTTCAGAACGTAATTCTCCTTCGATAGTGAATTGCCCTACAGCTTCACGAATAGCACCGATTTCATCATCGTTCCACTCTTGAACTTTTTTATCTTCACTTACTTGAGCTCTCTCAAGAACTTCTTTAGCTCTACTTGAACCAATTCCGAAGATATAAGTTAAAGCAATAACTCCTCTTTTGTGTTTAGGTATATCTACCCCTGCGATTCTTGCCATAATTATCCTTGTCTTTGATTAAATCTAGGATTCTTTTTATTAATAACGTAAAGTCTACCTTTTCTACGTACTATAATGCACTCGGCACTTCTTTTTTTAACTGATGCTCTTACTTTCATTTTAATAGCCTCTTTAATATCTATAAGTAATTCTTGCTTTGGTTAAGTCATATGGACTCATTTCCAATTTAACTCTGTCTCCTGGTAGCAACTTAATATAGTGCATACGCATTTTACCTGAGATATGAGCTATCACAACATGTCCATTTTCTAATTCAACACGGAACATTGCATTGGATAATGCTTCTATGATTGCCCCGTCTTGTTCTATTGCTGATTGTTTTGCCATAAAAACTAAGCTATTGCTCTTCTATTTTTACCACTAGTCATCATGCTGTCATACTGTTTGTTTAACAAATAAGCATTGACCTGCTGCATAGTGTCTATTACTACACTCACCATGATTAATAGTGAAGTTCCACCATAAAACATCGCCCACCCTTGTTGAACTCCTAATACACTTACTACAATAGCTGGAAAAATAGCTATAACAGCAAGGAACAGAGATCCAGGGAAAGTGATTAATGACATAATCTTATCTAAGAAGTCTGCAGTCTCTGAACCTGGCTTAACACCTGGTATAAAACCACCACTTCTCTTTAAATCATCTGCCATTTTATTAGTAGGTACTGTAATTGCGGTGTAAAAGTACGTAAAAATTATGATTAAAAAAGCAAAAAGTAAATTATACTGCCATCCGAAAACATCGTGAAACGTATTACTAATAGATTTTGCAGTATCTGAAGTTGACAAACCTGCCACTGCGGCTGGTACGAACATGATTGCTTGAGCAAAAATAATCGGCATCACTCCAGATGCATTTAGCTTTAAAGGAATCCACTGGCGGTTACCACCTAACATGGATTGATCATAAGTTCCAGAAGCACTTCTTCTTGCATATTGAACTGGAATTCTTCTTACAGCAAGAGTTAAATAGATACAAGCAATAATGATTAACAACCATAAAATTACTTCTATTACCACCATCATTAGGCCTCCATTATTATCTGTTATTCTAGACTGGAATTCTTGGATGAAAGACACTGGTAGTCTTGCAATAATCCCAATCATAATTAATAATGAAATACCGTTTCCAATACCTTTATCAGTAATTTTTTCACCTAACCACATTGCAAAAACAGTTCCGGTAACTAGTATAATTACTGAAGAAAACAAGAATGAGAAAGAATTGAAACCTAGCAAAAATGCGTCTGATGGCAATTGCACATACAAGTTGTAGATATAACTAGGACCTTGAAGTAAGGTAATCCCAATTGTAAGCCACCTTGTAATTTGGTTCATTTTCTTTCTACCGCTCTCTCCATCGTTTTGTAGTTTTTGCAAATAAGGAACCGCGATTCCCATTAACTGCACTACGATTGAAGCAGAAATATAAGGCATAATACCTAACGCGAATACAGATGCTTGTGCAAAAGCACCACCTGTGAACACGTTTATTAACCAACCAATACCTTGATCAGTTTGCTCTGTTAAAGCTTGCAATTTTGTTGCATCAATACCTGGAAGGGTTACTTGCGAACCGAAACGGTACACAAGTAACAATCCTAAAGTTAAAAAGATTTTGTTCTTTAATTCTTCGATTTTCCAAATACCGGCAAATGTCTCAAAAAACTTTTTCATCTTGTTCACTAAGATTTTATAACGTTACGATTTCTCCACCAGCTGCTTCGATTGCTTCTACTGCAGTCGCTGAAAACTTGTGAGCAGAAACTTTTAATTTCGCTTTTAACTCACCACGTCCTAAAACCTTAACTAAACTATTCTTAGAAGCTAATCCTAAGTCAACTAATAGAGCGAAATCTACAGTATCTGTGATCACTCCATTATCTACTAAAGTTTGTAGCTTCTCTAAATTAATAACATCGTATTCTACTCTGTTAATATTTTTGAAACCAAATTTAGGAACACGTCTTTGAAGTGGCATCTGCCCTCCCTCAAATCCTAGTTTTTTAGAATATCCTGAACGTGATTTAGCTCCCTTATGTCCTTTTGTAGAAGTTCCTCCTTTTCCAGACCCTTCACCACGACCAAGACGTTTGTTCTGGTTGTGTACTGAACCTTCTGCAGGCTGTAAATTACTTAAATTCATACTTTACAAAATTATTTAATTTCTTCTACAGAAACTAAGTGTTGAACTTTATTTACCATTCCCAAGATTGCACTAGTAGCTTCATGTTCCACTACTTGGTTCATCTTGCGAAGTCCTAAAGCCTCTAATGTTCTCTTTTGTGAAAGAGGACAATTAATTTGGCTTCTTACTTGTTTTACTTTGATCTTTGACATAACTTCTTTCAAATTAACCTTTAAACACTTTTTCTAAAGAAATTCCTCTTTGTTTTGCAACTGTAGAAGCACTTCTAAGGCGTAATAAAGCATCGAAAGTAGCTTTCACCACGTTGTGTGGGTTTGAAGAACCTTGCGATTTAGATAATAAATCTGTAATACCTACAGCTTCTACAACCGATCTCACAGAACCCCCAGCAATTACTCCCGTACCTAAAGATGCAGGCATCAATAAGACTCTAGCACCACTGAATTTTCCTTTTTGCTCGTGTGGAATTGTGTGTCCATTTAAAGGGATTCTAACTAAATTTTTCTTAGCGTCTTCTACTGCTTTAGCAATAGCCTCAGAAACATCTTTAGACTTACCTAAACCATGACCCACTACACCGTTTTCGTCACCTACTACAACTACTGCAGAGAACCCAAATGCGCGTCCTCCTTTAGTTACCTTAGTAACACGGTTCACACTAACCAAACGGTCTTTTAAATCAAGACCACTTGGTTTCACAAATTCTACGTTTTTATAATTTTGATACATAACTAATTAGAATTTTAATCCAGCTTCTCTAGCGCCTTCGGCTAATGATTTAACACGTCCGTGGTATAAGTAACCATTTCTATCGAAAGATACAATTTCTATACCAGCTTTTAAAGCTTTCTCTGCAATTAGTTTTCCAACTGATGCAGCAGTTTCAATATTGGTTCCTCTTGTTACACCAGCTTCTCTCGAAGATGCTGAAGCTAGAGTTACTCCATTCACGTCATCTATGATTTGAGCATAGATTTCTTTATTACTTCTGAATACAGAAAGTCTTGGCTTAGCAGCAGAACCGCTAACAATCTTTCTAACTCTGAATTTTATACGTTGTCTTCTTTCAGATTTTGTTAATGACATAGTCTTAATTTTTAAGCTGATTTACCTGCTTTTCTTCTTAACTCTTCACCCACAAACTTGATTCCTTTTCCTTTGTAAGGCTCAGGTTTACGGTATGAACGGATTTTAGCTGCAACTTGACCTACTAATTGTTTATCAAATGAAGTCAATTTTAAAATTGGGTTTTTCCCTTTTTCAGAAATAGTTTCGATTGAAACTTCTGGCGCTACATCAATAATGATGTTATGAGAAAATCCTAAAGCTAAATCCAACTTTTGCCCTTGGTTAGAAGCACGGTATCCTACCCCTACTAACTCTAAAGCAATTGTGAATCCTTCAGATACACCAGTTATCATGTTATTAATTAAACTACGGTATAAACCGTGTTTAGCTCTTTCTTCTTTGGCATCAGAAGAGCGCTCAACTATAACTTGATTATCTTCAACTTTAATACTAACTGTATCGAATTTCTGAGTAAGTTCTCCTAATTTACCTTTAACAATAATTTCCCCATCTTTAACGTCTACCGTTACACCTGCAGGAATTGCTATTGGACTTTTTCCTATTCTTGACATCTCTTAGTCTTTTTAAATTAGTATACGTAACAAACTACTTCTCCACCAACATTAAGTTGTTTCGCTTGTTTTCCAGTCATCAATCCTTTTGATGTTGAAACGATAGCGATTCCTAAACCATTCAAGATTCTAGGAAGATCTGCTGCAGAAGCGTATTTACGCAAACCTGGTTTACTAATTCTTTGGATATCTCTAATTACAGACTCTTTCGTGTCTTTATCATATTTTAAAGCTATTTTGATTGTACCTTGAATTGTACTATCATCAAATTTATAGCTTAAGATATATCCTTGATCGAATAAAATTTTCGTGATTTCTTTTTTAAAGTTAGAAGCTGGTATCTCTACCACTTTGTGGTTCGCACGCACAGCATTTCTAACTCTTGTAAGATAATCTGCTATTGGATCTGTATACATGTTTTTACCTTTAAATCTTAATTACCAACTTGCCTTTTTAACTCCAGGTATCAATCCTTGGTTAGCCATTTCACGGAAAGTAACACGTGAAATACCGAATTGACGCATATACCCTCTAGGTCTTCCTGTTAACTTACATCTATTGTGTAAACGAACTGGAGAAGCATTTTTAGGTAATTTTTGTAATCCTTCGTAGTCACCTGCTTCTAAAAGAGCTTTTCTTTTAGCAGCATATTTTTCTACTAATGCTTGTCTTTTTACCTCACGGGCTTTCATTGATTCTTTAGCCATACTTAATTCTTTTTAAAAGGTAATCCTAATTCAGCAAGTAAAGATTTCGCTTCTTTATCTGTATGAGCAGATGTTACAAAAGTGATATCAAAACCAGCGATTTTGTTTACTTTATCAATATTGATTTCAGGGAAAATAATTTGCTCAGTTACTCCTAAGTTATAATTTCCTCTTCCGTCAAATCCGTCAGATTTAATACCTGAAAAATCTCTAACTCGTGGTAAAGCTGAAGTTACTAAACGGTCTAAAAATTCATACATTTTTTCACCACGTAAAGTCACTTTAGCTCCAATTGGCATTCCTTTTCTCAATTTGAAAGAAGCAACGTCCTTTTTTGATATTGTAGCAACTGCTTTTTGACCTGTAATTTTAGTTAACTCCTCAACGGCATAATCAACTAACTTTTTATCAGATACTGCAGCTCCTACACCACGGCTAACAACGATTTTTTCAAGTTTAGGAACTTGCATAACGTTTTTGTAACCAAATTCCTCAGTAAGAGCAGAGATTACTCTGCTTTTATATTCTTCTTTAAGTCTTGGTATATAAGCCATAACTATAATACTTGATTTGATTTTTTAGAAACTCTTACATTTTTTCCATCTACGTTCTTGATAGCGATTTTAGTTGCTACATTACTAGCATCTAATACTACCAAGTTTGAAATGTGAATTGGAGCTTCTTTTTTAACAATTCCACCTTGAGGGTTAGAAGCACTTGGCTTAACATGTTTAGAAATGATGTTTACCCCTTCAACAATAGCTTTGTTTTTCTCACGTAATACTCGTACAATTTTACCTTCAGTCCCCTTATGGTCTCCAGCAATAACACGTACAGTATCTCCTGTTTTTACTTTTAGCTTAGTCATCTTTTGAAAGAATTATAACACCTCTGGTGCTAATGATACAATTTTCATGAATTGTTTTTCACGAAGTTCTCTCGCTACTGGACCAAAAACACGAGTACCTCTCATCTCACCTGCAGCATTTAATAATACACATGCGTTATCATCAAATCTGATATAAGATCCATCGGCTCTTCTCACTTCTTTTTTGGTACGAACAACAACTGCAGTTGAAACAGCTCCTTTTTTAACGCTTCCGTTAGGAGTTGCATCTTTAATTGTAACTACAATTTTATCACCTACAGAGGCGTAACGACGTTTCGTTCCCCCTAATACACGGATAGTCAAAACTTCTTTTGCTCCCGTGTTATCTGCTACTTTAAGTCTAGATTCCTGTTGTACCATAATTATTTCGCTCTTTCAATGATTTCAACTAATCTCCAACACTTTGATTTAGAAAGTGGACGAGTCTCCATGATTCTAACTTTATCTCCAATGTTGCAGTCATTTGTTTCGTCGTGTGCAACGTATTTCTTCGTTTTCAACACGAACTTTCCGTATAATGGGTGTTTTACTCTACTTGTTTCAGCAACTACGATAGATTTCTCCATTTTGTTACTAGTAACAACACCTATTCTCTCTTTTCTTAATTTTCTATTTTCCATCTTTCAGCAGAATACAATTATTGTAACTCTCTTTTGCTTAATTCTGTCTTAACTCTTGCGATACTTCTTCTCATAGCTCTGATTTGAAGTGGATTCTCGATTGGAGAAACTGCATGAGCAGACGTTAAATTATTGTATGTAGTAGTCAACGTTGCAAGTTGATCTTGTAATTCAGCTACAGATAGATTTACTATTTCTGATTGTTTCATGATAAAATTAGATTATGCTTCGAAATCTCTAGCAATTACAAATTTAGTTTTTACTGGAAGTTTTTGTGCAGCTAAGCGCAAAGCTTCTTTAGCTACTGAAATTGGCACTCCACCAACTTCAAACATAATTCTTCCAGGTTTTACCACAGCAACCCAATATTCTACTGCACCTTTACCTTTACCCATACGTACTTCAAGAGGTTTCTTAGTGATAGGTTTATCTGGGAAAATGTTGATCCATAATTGTCCTTCACGTTTCATGAAACGAGTAGCTGCGATACGAGCTGCTTCAATTTGACGAGAAGTAATAAATGAAGAATCTAGTGATTTAATTCCAAACATTCCATTTGAAAGTTCGTGCCCTCTTTGAGCAATCCCTTTCATTTTACCTTTCTGTACCTTACGGTATTTTGTTCTTTTAGGCTGTAACATTTTTCTTCAGTTTAAAAATTACTTTCTTTTGCGTTGGTTTGGTCTACCTTTAGATGATCCTGCTGATTTAGATTGTTTTTTATCCATACCAGCTAACGGAGAAAGATCTCTTTTACCGTAAACTTCACCTTTCATGATCCACACTTTGATACCCATTCTACCGTAAGTAGTGTGAGCTTCAGCTAATGCATAATCAATGTCTGCTCTGAAAGTAGATAAAGGAATACGTCCCTCTTTGAAGTTCTCAGAACGTGCCATTTCAGCTCCGTTTAAACGACCTGAGATTTGAACTTTAATACCTTCAGCATTCATTCTCATAGCAGCTGCGATAGCCATACGGATTGCTCTACGGTAAGAAATTCTGTTCTCAATTTGACGAGCGATACTTGCAGCCACAAGATACCCATCTAATTCTGGACGCTTAATTTCAAAGATATTGATTTGTACTTCTTTATCAGTAATCTTTTTCAATTCCTCTTTTAACTTGTCTACCTCTTGTCCACCTTTTCCGATAATGATACCAGGTCTAGCAGTAGTGATAGTAACGGTTACAAGTTTTAAAGTTCTCTCAATGATTACCTTTGATACACTAGCTTTCGATAAACGAGCATGAATATACTTTCTGATTTTGTGATCTTCAGCGATTTTATCACCGTAGTCATTTCCACCATACCAGTTTGAGTCCCATCCTCTAATAATGCCAAGGCGATTCCCGATTGGATTAGTCTTTTGTCCCATACTGCTTATTAATTGCTTTGAGTGTTATTATTAGATCCTAATACGATTGTAACGTGATTAGAACGTTTTCTGATTCTGTGTGCTCTTCCTTGAGGTGCAGGACGTAATCTTTTTAACATCATTCCACCATCAACGCGAACTTCCTGTACAATAAGACCAGCTTCTTCAATATTAGCTTCACTGTTCTTAGCTTGCCAGTTTGCGATTGCAGATAAAAGTAATTTCTCTAATTTACGAGAAGCTTCTTTTGAACTGAATCTTAATATATTTAGAGCTTTTTCTACTTTCTGTCCTCTTACTAAATCCGCTACTAAGCGCATTTTTCTAGGAGAAGTAGGGCAATTGTTTAGCTTAGCAAAAGCAACTTGCTTGTTAGCTTCCTTAATTTGCTCAGCTCTTTCTCTTTTACGAACTCCCATAGCTTCTTATTATTTTTTACCTTTATTCTTTGCACCAGCGTGACCTCTGAACGATCTAGTTGGTGAAAATTCCCCTAATTTATGTCCTACCATGTTCTCTGTTACATATACAGGAACAAATTGGCGACCATTATGTACTGCGATAGTTTGACCAACGAAATCTGGAGTAATCATAGAAGCTCTTGACCAAGTTTTGATAACAGCTTTATTTCCACCTTCAACGTTTGACTGAACTTTCTTCTCTAATTTATAGTGAACATAAGGTCCTTTTTTTAACGAACGTGCCATGTCTTAATCTTTTATTTCTTTCTACGTTCAACGATATACTTGTTACTCGACTTAACTTTAGAACGAGTTCTGTACCCTTTAGCAGGCAACCCTTTTCTTGAACGTGGATGTCCTCCTGACGAACGACCTTCTCCACCTCCCATTGGGTGATCTACTGGGTTCATTGCTACAGCTCTTGTTCTTGGTCTTCTTCCTAACCATCTAGATCTACCAGCTTTACCAGAAACAATCAATTGGTGATCATGATTAGAAACAGCTCCGATAGTAGCAACACATTCTAATAAAATCAAACGGATTTCTCCAGAAGGCATTTTAATAGTAGCATACTTACCATCTCTTGCAACTAACTGAGCGAAAGTACCTGCTGAACGAGCGATAACTGCTCCTTGTCCAGGACGTAGTTCGATACAAGAAATAACAGTTCCTAAAGGAATATTTCTTAAAGGCATTGCATTACCGACTTCTGGTGACGCATCTGGTCCAGAAACTACAGTTTGTCCTACTTTCATACCGCTTTGAGCGATAACGTAAGCTTTTGCTCCATCCGCGTAAGCAATTAATGAAATAAATGCTGAACGGTTTGGATCGTATTCGATTGATTTCACAGTAGCTGGAATTCCAACTTTTGCTCTTTTAAAATCAATCACACGATATCTTTGCTTATGACCACCACCCATGTAGCGCATGGTCATTTTTCCTTGACTATTTCTACCTCCAGATTTTTTTTTCGGTGCTAGTAAACTACGCTCCGGCTTATCAGTTGTAATAGCGTCAAAACTATTCACAACTCTAAAACGCTGACCTGGGGTAATAGGTTTTAATTTTCTAACTGACATTGTTTATTAGATATTTGAATAAAAGTCTATACTCTCTCCTTCTTTCAATTCAACTACTGCTTTCTTATAAGCATTAGTTTTAGCGTTGATCATACCACTTTTCGTGTACTTAACAGAACGCTTCGCAGCATAGTTCATAGTATTTACACCAACAACAGTAACTCCGTAAGCTGCCTCAACAGCTTTTTTGATCTCGATTTTGTTAGCTCTTCTATCAACTACAAAACCAAAGCGGCCGAAAATTTCGCCGTCTTTAGTTATTTTTTCTGTAATTATAGGTTTAATTAAAACACTCATGCTCCTATTATTTACTTAAGTTTTCTACAATTCCTGCTACAGAACCCTCAGTTAACACAACTCTTCCAGCATTTAAAATACCGTAAGTGCTTAGTTCTGAGTTAGTTACAACAGTAGCCTTCTCTAAATTGCGTGATGACAAATATACATTTTTATTTGATTCACCCAACACAAATAGAGATTTTTTATTTTCCAATCCTAAAGCATTCAAAACGTTGATGAAATTTTTAGTACTTGGTGTTTCAAAATTAAAGTTTTCAACAACGATTAAATTTGATTCCTTTACCATAATAGATAAAGCAGATTTTCTCGCTAAACGTTTTAAACTCTTATTTAATTTTAAAGAGAAACTTCTTGGTCTTGGTCCGAAAACTCTACCTCCACCTCTGAAAAGTGGATTTTTTATGCTTCCTGCTCTAGCCGTTCCTGTTCCTTTTTGTTTTTTAATCTTACGAGTACTTCCAGCAATTTCAGCTCTTTCTTTAGCCTTGCTAGTACCTTGTCTTTGATTTGCTAAATATTGCTTAACATCAAGGTAAACTGCGTGATTATTTGGTTCTATACCGAATACTGAATCTAAAAGTTCAACTTTTCTACCAGTATCTTTTCCTGTGATATCTAAAACTTGTACTTCCATTACTTCTGAACGATTACATAAGAGTTTTTGTGTCCAGGAACTGCTCCTTTAACTACAAGTAGGTTCTTTTCAGCAACTACTTTTAAAACTCTAAGGTTTTGTATTGTTACATTAACTCCTCCAGTTCTTCCTGCCATTCGCATTCCTTTAAATACTCTTGAAGGATAAGATGACGCTCCAATAGATCCTGGCGCTCTTAAACGGTTTTTTTGTCCGTGAGTAACTTGACCTACTCCACCGAATCCGTGACGCTTAACAACCCCTTGGAATCCTTTACCTTTAGAAACACCTTGTACATCTACGTACTCACCTTCTTCGAATAAATCAGCAGAGATAACATCTCCTAATTTATACTCACCTTTGAACTCCTTAATTTCAACGACTTTTCTTTTAGCAGACGTACCAGCTTTTTTAAAGTGACCTAACTCAGCTTTAGTAGCATGTTTATCTGTCTTGTCATCGAAACCAAGTTGTAACGCGTCATACCCGTCAACCTCTATGGTTCTGACTTGGGTAACGACATTTGGACCACATTCGATTACTGTACATGGAATATTCTTTCCATTTTCATCGAAAATACTAGTCATGCCGATTTTTTTTCCAATTAACCCAGACATAAATATTTATTTAATTATGAAATTTATTTTCTTATTGTTTATTTAAACTAAGTGCAAGATAAATTGCACTTAGTTTAGAAGTTTTATCTTCGGTAGATTATCACACTTTGATCTCTACTTCAACTCCACTTGGTAACTCTAATTTCATTAAAGCATCAATTGTTTTTGAAGATGAAGAATAGATATCTAATAATCTTTTATATGAACTAACTTCGAATTGCTCTCTCGCTTTTTTGTTAACGTGAGGAGAACGAAGAACAGTAAATATCTTTTTGTGTGTAGGTAAAGGAATTGGTCCTGTTACAACAGCTCCAGTACTCTTTACAGTTTTTACGATTTTCTCTGCTGATTTATCAACCAACATGTGATCGTAAGATTTTAATTTTATTCTGATTTTTTGACTCATTTTTCTCTAAGATTAAGCGTTTCCTTTTGCTTTTTCAATTACAGCTTCTGCAATGTTAGAAGGTGTTTCAGCATAGTGAGAGAACTCCATAACAGAAGTAGCTCTACCTGATGATAATGTTCTTAATGTAGTTACATATCCGAACATTTCCGATAATGGCACAGAAGCTTTAACAACTTTAGCTCCATTTCTATCATCCATACTGTTGATTTGACCACGACGACGGTTTAAATCCCCTACGATATCACCCATGTTCTCCTCTGGAGTTAACACTTCTAATTTCATAATAGGCTCTAAAATAACAGCTCCTGCAGCTTTAGCTGAGTCTCTATATCCCATTTTCGCAGCTAATTCGAAAGATAAAGCATCAGAGTCAACCGCGTGGAAAGAACCATCAGTTAAAGTAACTTTCATTGAATCCATTTCGAATCCAGCTAAAGGTCCTTGCTTCATAGCCTCTCTAAATCCTTTCTCTACAGAAGGGATATATTCTTTAGGAACGTTACCACCTTTCACTTCATTTACGAACTGTAATCCTACGAATGGCTTACCATCAACATCCTCTGCAGGACCGATAGTAAACACAATATCCGCGAACTTACCACGTCCACCAGATTGTTTTTTGTAAACTTCTCTGTGTTGAGCTCCACGTGTAAGTGCTTCTTTGTATTCAACTTGAGGCTCACCTTGGTTAACCTCTACTTTGAATTCACGCTTCATACGGTCGATCAATACATCTAAGTGTAGCTCTCCCATTCCAGAAATAACAGTTTGACCTGAAGCCTTATCTGTTTTAACCGTGAATGTTGGATCTTCTTCCGCTAATTTAGCAAGAGCAGTACCCATTTTATCCATATCCGCCTTAGTTTTAGGCTCAATAGCTACCCCAATTACTGGGTCTGGGAAAATCATACTCTCTAAAACAATAGGGTTTTTCTCATCACAAAGAGTATCTCCTGTTTTGATATCTTTAAATCCTACTGCTGCACCGATATCTCCTGCCTCAATGTACTCAACTGCATTTTGCTTATTAGCGTGCATTTGGTAAATACGAGAAATACGCTCTTTGCTTCCTGAACGAGTATTCAATACATAAGAACCTGCGTCTAAGTGTCCTGAATAAGTTCTAAAGAAAGCCAAGCGCCCTACGAAAGGATCTGTAGCAATCTTAAATGCTAAAGCTGAGAAAGGCTCGTTTACAGATGGTTTACGAGAAATTGGCTCCTCTGTATCTGGATCAGTACCTTCAATAGCTTCCTTATCCATTGGAGAAGGTAAGTAACGACATACTGCGTCCAACATAAACTGCACTCCTTTGTTTTTGAAAGAAGAACCACAAGTCATAGGTATAATACTCATATCTAAAGTAGCAGCTCTAAGTGCAGCATGAACTTCATCTTCTGAGATAGAAGACTCATCCATCATATATTTTTCTAATAAGTTTTCGTCATAACCAGCAACTTCTTCGATTAATTGACCTCTGTATTTTTTTACATCATCAACCATATCAGCAGGAATCTCCACAACGTCAAAAGTCGTTCCGTGATTCTCATCATGCCATACGATAGCGCGGTTTTTAACTAAGTCAACGATACCTTTAAAGTCAGCTTCATCACCAATTGGTAAAACAATTGGCACAGCATTTGACTTCAACATATCCTTAACTTGCTGAACAACTCCTAAAAAGTTTGCACCTTGACGGTCCATTTTGTTAACAAACCCCATACGAGGAACTTTGTAGTTATCAGCTAATCTCCAGTTAGTTTCAGACTGTGGCTCAACACCATCAACTGCACTAAATAAGAAAACTAATCCATCTAATACACGTAAAGAACGGTTAACTTCTACTGTAAAGTCAACGTGTCCCGGAGTATCAATAATATTGAAGTGGTATTCCATTGACTCAGGTGTCTTCTCACCTTGTTTCGTTGGGAAACTCCACGTACAAGTAGTCGCAGCTGAAGTAATAGTAATACCTCTTTCAGCCTCTTGCTCCATCCAGTCCATCGTAGAAGATCCTTCGTGAGTCTCTCCCATTTTGTGATTTTTACCTGTATAGAACAAAATACGCTCTGTAGTCGTAGTTTTACCAGCATCGATGTGAGCAGCGATACCAATATTTCTTGTATATTTTAAATCTCTTGCCATTGTATATAGTTTCTGTATGGATTAAAATCTAAAGTGAGAGAATGCTTTATTTGCTTCAGCCATCTTATGAGTATCCATTCTCTTCTTAACAGCAGCTCCTTCCTCTTTAGCCGCAGCTAAAATTTCAGATGCTAATTTAGCAGCCATAGATTTCTCATTTCTTCTTCTAGCATATAAAATCATCCATTTCATCGCCATAGAAATTTTTCTATCTGGACGAATTTGCATTGGAATTTGGAAAGTAGCTCCTCCAACACGACGAGAACGAACCTCTACGTGTGGCATAACGTTAGTTAATGCATCTTTCCACATATCTAATGAAGTTTTTTCTTCATCTTGCTTTTTCTCTTCTACAATTGCTAAAGCATCATAGAAAACTTTAAACGCTGTAGACTTTTTCCCATCCCACATTAAGTTATTCACGAAACGTGTTACTAACTGGTCATTAAACTTTGGATCCGGTAAAAGAGGTCTCTTTTTAGCCTGTCTTTTTCTCATGTCTTGTTCTTAAACGTTTATACGATTATTTTTTGTCTTTAGGGCGTTTTGCTCCGTATTTAGATCTTCTTTGTGTTCTACCGTTTACTCCAGCAGTATCCAAAGCTCCACGTACGATGTGGTATCTAACACCTGGCAAATCTTTCACCCTTCCACCTCTAACTAATACTATCGAGTGCTCTTGTAAATTGTGTCCTTCACCTGGGATGTAAGCGTTTACTTCATTACCATTTGTCAAACGTACCCTTGCAACTTTACGCATTGCAGAGTTAGGTTTTTTTGGCGTAGTAGTATAAACACGTGTACAAACACCTCTTCTTTGAGGACAAGAATCCAAAGCAACCGATTTACTCTTCTTAGTCAATTGGGTTCTCCCTGTTCTTACTAATTGTTGAATTGTTGGCATAATGTTTATTAATAATTTCTACAATATATTATCCCGCACTATATACGGGGTTGCAAATGTATAAACTTTATTTTGTTTTTCAAAAGGCAAAACACTAATTTTCAATGATATTGTTCTTTTTTTTTCATCAAAATAATCTTTAATTAAAGAGCCAGCTATCTTAAAATCAACACTAAGGGTTCAAAAAGCAAGATAAACTAAGGCATGAAAGTTATTTAATAACAAAATAACATCCTTACTTTGGAGATCAAAAGGAAAAAAACACAGATAAAAAACTTTATTTATTAATAATGTTTTAACATACAATAACTTGATTACAGCCCCCCTCTTTAAAATTAGTTATTACCTAATAAAGTCTTCCACTTACTTTTAATTAATTATTATTATTCCATAATAACACAATTCCAAAATCTTTACTGACCTACTGGCTTTATCAACAACGGACAAACAACACAGCAAAAAACAAGATTAAGTCAATAAGTTTAGCTTAGTGTCCTATTACTATAACAAAATATATTTACCTTTGTATCATGGACAAAGACAATCAAATTTTTGGTATTCGCGCAATTATCGAAGCCATCGAAGCAGGAAAAGATATAGACAAAGTATTTATTCAAAAAGATGCTAATGGAGAACTAATGAGTAGTCTTCTTAAAGCTCTAAAAAAGAATAACATTAACTTTTCTTATGTACCAGTTGAAAAACTAAATCGCCTTACAAGCAAGAATCACCAAGGTGCTGTTGCTAGTATTGCGCCAATTTCTTTTGTACCATTAGAAACATTAGTGGAATCGGTTTTAGAAAACAAAGACAAGCCTCTTTTTTTAATCCTGGACCAACTTTCTGATGCGAGAAACTTTGGTGCTATTATCCGTACAGCTGTATGTTGTGGAGTAGACGGAATAATTATTTCTAAAAATGGAGCTGCTCCAGTAAACGGAGATACAGTAAAAACTTCAGCTGGAGCTGTATTTAACATCCCTATTTGTAAAGTAGATCATATTAAAGATGCTGTGTTTTACCTACAAGGTTCTGGTGTCATTACATTAGGTGCTACAGAAAAAGCAGAAAATTTGATCTATGATACAGATTTAAACGTACCTTTAGCTATAATCATGGGAAGTGAAGATAGAGGAATCAATCCTTCTGTTTTAAAAATAATTGACCAACAAGCTAAATTACCTATGCATAGTGTAATTGATTCTTTAAATGTATCTGTTGCTTGTGGAGCTTTCCTATATGAAGCAATCAGACAAAGAAGATAAACATTGAAAGACATTAAAGCCTTAAAGAAAAAACCCCATTTCCAAATAAGCCCTTTACTAAGGGCATATTTGGAAAAATATAAACGTATCACCACAACTAGTGTATCCTATGAAGATCTAATGCGATTCTCAGGCTACATCAACTTAGAGGATGAACATGGAAATGACACTTTATGGCTTAGAGTTTACTATCCCGAATTTGAATATGAAGAAATAAAAGCTTCTCTAATTAGAGCATATACCTTTTTACATTCAGATGGTGGACTAGATTCTATTGCATACTTAACTATCGACAGTATAGATTATTGTTCTTTTGGAAACTCAAAACCCTTTAGGATTCGAGTAAGAAATGTCTTAAATGATAACTTCACAAACTTGTATATAAAAAAAGCAGATGCTTCGAGAATATATGGTTTAGAAGTAGAGGAAATGCTTTCTCCTTATACTATGAACTACCTGGTGTATGAAGACACATTAATTGAAGAGCATATATTAGGAATACCAGGAGACATATTCATTGCTGATTATCTTCCAAAGTGTACAGAATTAGAAAAATCCCAAATTGCAAAAGAGTTTGTTAAATTCAATGAAAAATGCTTCATTGGATTATTAGGTGATATGCGCTCCTATAATTATGTAGTTATTCCCACCCATGATTTTGATCAAGTAAACTACAAAATTAGAGCCATAGACTTCGATCAAGAAGCCTATGAGGGTAACTATAAGTTTTATTTACCTCAATTTTACAAAGAGAATTTTGTTATGGTTGATATGGTATTAAAAAAACTAAAACAAAACTCTATCGAACAATACCGTAAAGAAATAAGATCTGTACTTGTTAGACGTACTACGAGCAATAAAGAAAGAGTTGAAAACTTGGTTAAGGTAATGAGACAAGACCGCATCTCTACCCCTAACAGAGTTGATGAACTTAAAATGGGTTTATTTAAAATAACTAAAGATATAAAGTTTAAAACCTGTCAATCCATGGGAGACATCTTACAAATTGTTTTAGATTTTGTTATCCGAAACTACAAAAGTCCTTTATAAAACTATACTCTTCCCTAAAGAACAATTAAAAAAATAAGAATGATTATTTAGCAGCTGCTCTAAGAACTATACCCTCTCTGAACATTCTGGCTTTACAACAGCTAAATCTACATAAAGAATTATATTGTAACTTTGAAAAAGCATTGTATTTTTACACTACAAATAAATCAATTATGGATGCACCTTTAGCAGAAAGAGTTAGACCTCGTACCTTAGATCAATATGTCAGTCAAAGTCATTTAGTTGGACCAAATGGTATCCTTACCAACCAATTGAAAATGGGTTTTATCCCATCTATGATTTTCTGGGGACCTCCTGGCACGGGCAAAACTACTTTAGCCCAAATCATTGCTCAGCAAAGTGAAAGACCTTTCTTTGCACTAAGTGCAATTAATGCAGGAGTTAAAGACATTCGTGAAGTCATCGATAAAGCTAAAGCTGCACCAGGGTTGTTTACTGCTAAAAACCCTATACTCTTTATTGACGAGATCCATCGCTTTAGCAAATCTCAACAAGACTCTTTACTTGGAGCAGTGGAGAAAGGATGGGTAACTCTTATAGGGGCAACAACAGAAAACCCAAGCTTTGAAGTTATACCAGCCCTTTTATCTCGTTGCCAAGTATACACCCTAAATGCCTTCGTAAAGGAGGATTTAGAGAACTTACTACATCGTGCATTAAGAGAAGACAAAATCCTTGAATCGAAACAAATAATACTCGAACAAACCCAAGCCTTATTTAGACTCTCTGGTGGAGATGGACGAAAACTTCTTAACACCTTTGAACTAATTGTCAATTCAACCACTAGCAATAAAATAATAATCACTGATGAAATGGTGATGCGTATTATTCAAAAAAATACAGTTCTATATGATAAGACTGGAGAACAACATTATGATATTATTTCAGCATTTATAAAGTCCATTCGAGGAAGTGACCCCAATGGAGCAGTATACTGGCTTGCAAGGATGATTGAAGGTGGAGAAGATGTGAAGTTTATCGCAAGAAGATTAGTTATTGCAGCCTCAGAAGATATTGGAAATGCAAATCCAACGGCTCTTATAATGGCAACTTCTACTTTTCAGGCAGTTTCCGTTATCGGTAATCCAGAGAGTAGAATTCTACTAAGTCAATGCGCCATTTATTTAGCAACCTCGCCAAAGAGTAATTCCACTTATCTTGCCATCGGCCAAGCCCAACAAGTAGTCAAACAAACTGGAGACTTAAGTGTACCAATTCATTTAAGAAATGCACCAACCAAATTAATGAAAGAATTAGGTTATGGACAAGAGTACAAGTACTCTCATGATTATGAAAACAACTTTGCTTTCCAAGAATTCTTACCGGATGAGCTAAGTGGAACTTTATTTTATAATCCTGGCCCAAACAATAGAGAAAATGCGACTAGAGAGTTTCTAAGAAACCGATGGAACTTAAAATATAATTACTAAAAAAAAACCAAGAAGCAATCTGCCTCTTGGTTTTTTTTTAGCATAATACAAAGCCTTAAACGCTTATAGCAATAATTTAATCTGTGTTAAATCATGAACTTGAGCTACATCTAAAATAGTAGGCTTTTTACCTTCGTTATAGTAAATAACATCCATTCCTACTCCAATAGCACCTTGTACATCTGCCAATAAATTATCACCTACCATAACAGCTTGATTAACCTTAGTGTTGGCACTATCTAAAGCATAGTTAAAAATTCTAGCATCTGGTTTTTTCACACCAGCATTTTCTGAATCTGTTACAGTACTAAAATAGTCTAATATACCAGCGTTTTTCAATTTAGATTGTTGCACACTTCCAAAACCATTAGTTATAATATGTAAGCCATATTTTGGTTTAAGATAGATTAATAGTTCTTCGGCTCCACTTAGCAAATGATTAAACTCTGGCAGGTAATTAAGATATAACTCCCCTACTTGATCTACTTGCTGACTATTAGAAGCATGGTTTAAAGCTAGAAACGTATCAGTAATACGACCTACCCTAAGTTGTTCTCTAGTAACCAAATTTAGACTGTACTTATCCCAATACTCTTCATTAATATCTTTATAAAAATGTAAGAATTTATCAGAAGAGAAAGGCAACTCTAACTCTTGTATTACTTTGTCAAATGCTAAGGCAGAATTCTTTTCAAAATCCCATAAAGTATGATCTAGATCAAAGAAAATATCCGTCTTCCCCTCAAATTTATTCGTCTTCAACTCGTATATGTGCTTAAATTAAAAAATCTTTTTTTGCTCGTTGATTAGTTATATATCTCCTTTATCTGCGAAACTATAAAAACCTTCTGAGCTAATAATAACATGATCCAATACTCGAATGTCTAATGTAGAAGCGCCTGTTTGAATACGTTTGGTAACAGCGAAGTCTGCCTCACTAGGAATCAAATTCCCTGAAGGATGATTATGGATTAAAATCAAACTTGTTGCACGGTGATCCAAGGCAGCTTTAAATAAAATACGCAAATCCACAATAGTACAAATAAGACCACCTTTACTTAGGCAAACCTTATTAGTAACGACATTGGCATTGTTTAAAATTAGTATTCAGAACTCCTCGTGAGGTAAGTCATGTAGTAAGGGACGCATCATTTTATAAACATCGTCACTACTTGTAATGGGAGTACTTTTTCTTTTTTGGATGAACTTACGCCTCCTCCCCAATTCAAAAGCCGCTAATACTCGCAATACCACATGTCTGTCCAAACCATAGATTTCACATAAGTCATGAAAATTATAACGAGCTAAATCTTCTAAGCTTCAGTTTGCAGCGCTAAGGATTTTATCGCTTGCCTCTAAAGCTTGAACACTACCTTGTTTGTCACAAAGTAACAAAGAAAGAACTTCACTATTAGTTAGTCCTGTCATACCTAGGCTTAATGCCTTGAAACTTGCCTGCTCATGCTCTGGCAAATTTCCTCTAGGATCTTCATTGGTAATCATAATAATAAAAATTTATATTTAATACTCTTTCTCTTAAAAACTAGTCCAACCCTAAAACTCCCTCTCCTCTAAAGAAGGCAGTAGTTTGACGCTTTTGTTCTCTATCACTTGCTAGAAAAACAATCTTATCCCCAGGCTCTATAATAGTAGATCCATTAGGAATAAAGAAGCGTTTATTACGACGAATCATTGCAATGATTACACTTGCTGGTAAATCGATATCTACCAAGCTTTTGTTCACAACAGGATAATAATCCTTTACATCAACAATTGCCATCAGGGTCATTTCCCTATTGTCTAAATCTAGGGCTAATTGTTCTTTCAATTTCTCAGTTTCAGGTAAATCTAAATTTAACCACTTTGCCACTATAGAAATAGTACTACCTTGACATAGTATAGAAATAAGGGTAATGAAAAACACTATATTAAAT
Source organism: Myroides sp. LJL115 (assembly GCF_054871665.1). Taxonomy (NCBI): domain Bacteria; kingdom Pseudomonadati; phylum Bacteroidota; class Flavobacteriia; order Flavobacteriales; family Flavobacteriaceae; genus Myroides; species Myroides sp. LJL115. The sequence continues at coordinate 34,139 of NZ_JBTXLS010000030.1, forward strand.
ATTGTATCCGCTCCCTGAATCCCAGCTACCATAGGGTAAGTTGCAAATACTATAGGAACTGCTCCCCTTAAACCTACCCAAGATACGAAAATTTTGGTTCGTATATCAATTTTAAAAAAGGCTAAGCAAATAAATACTGCTACGGGACGGGCGATAAGGATCATAAAAATAGAAATAGCAATTCCTATTCCGGCCACTGCAATAATTTCAGAAGGAAAAACTAACAATCCCAATGTCAAGAATAAAACAATTTGCATAATCCATGCCATACCATCAAAGAAACGAATAATCTGCTTTTTATGGATAATCTTAGAGTTACCCAAAACCAAACCTGCCAAGTAAACAGCTAAGAATCCATTCCCTTTAATTAATTCAGTAAATGAGAAAGTAAAGAACATTAAGGCAAGTACTATAACCATATATAAGCCTTCATAACCTAGATCTACTTTATTCAAAACAAAACGACCAACTTTCCCCATAAGGTATCCTATAGCTACACCAATAAGCATTTGTAATGCGAAAGATTCTAAAACAGATGCCCAACTGGTTTCAGGAATTTGCATAAACCCAATAACAGTAATGGTTAAAACATAGGCCATCGGATCATTACTTCCACTTTCCAATTCAAGCATTGGACGAATATTATTCTTTAAGCCTAAGCCTTTACTCCTTAAGATGGAGAATACAGCAGCCGAGTCAGTAGAGGACACGATAGAACCCAATAATAGAGATTCTAAAAAGTTAAATGGAGTAATATAATATACAAACCCAGCCACAGCAAATGCTGTCAGTAACACACCAAGAGTCGATAAAACAACTCCTTGGGTGGCAATGGGTCGAATATCATCTTTATGAGTATCTAATCCTCCAGAAAACAATATAAAGTTTAAGGAAACCATCCCTACAAATTGGGTTACGGAAGGGTTGTCAAAGTAAATGCCACCTATTCCTTCTGAGCCCGCTAACATTCCAATAAAAAGGAACATTAACAAGACAGGGATACCAAATTTAAAGGAAGTTCGGCCAGCCAAAATACTTATAAATAAAAGAACTGAACCTATTAATAATATATTCTCTGGAGTAATTGTATACATATTTATTTATTATGTTATTCTATTTTGTAAAAATTCATTTAAATCTAAACCACCATAATTTCCTGAACTCATAAACAATAAAACACTATTGTTTAAATCTACATTATTCAGGAAATCTTTAAATTCAGAAGAGTTCGTATAAGATACTAAAGAAGGTAATGCAAAGCCTTGTTCTAGCTCAGCTTTAGATATCTCTTTTAAACCTTTTACTTTAACTGCATCTAAACTATAAAAAACGATTGCTTGATCACATTTATTTAAAGTACCTCTGTATTGCGTTAGAAAACTTGGATCTAAACTACTATAAGTATGAAGTTCTAAGCAAGCTATAACATTTCTATTAGGGTATAATTCCTTTACTGCTTCCACAGATGCTTTAACTTTAGATGGAGAGTGAGCAAAATCTTTAAAGACAACCGTTTTGTCATCTTTATAAATTTTCTCTAAACGCTTAGAAGCTCCTTTGAAACTAGAAATTGCTTCATAGAAATCCTCTTCATCAATCCCCATATTCTGACAAACCCACTTAGCTCCTTGTAAGTTAGATAAGTTGTGTTTTCCAAATACTTCCAATGGCATAGGGCCATCTTGAGTATCTAAATAAGCAACACCATCTATTACCTGATATTCTGGTGTTTCATAAGGTATTTTACGTATAGGTTGTTCACTATCTTCTACGATTTGATTAAGTAAGGAATCCTCACTATTGTAGATAAGAATACCACCATTAACCATCTTCTTAATGAAGATCTTAAATTGTTCAATATAGTTTTCCTCCGTAGGAAACACATTTATATGGTCCCAAGCAATACCACTTATTAAAGCAATATTAGGGTTATATAAATGAAACTTAGGGCGTAAATCTATAGCAGATGACAAGTACTCATCCCCTTCGATTAAAATAAATTCATTGTCCTCACTAAGGTGTACCATTGTATCAAAACCATCTAGTTGGGCACCAACTAAATAATCGATATCTCTATCATGGTATTTCATTACATGTAAAACCATAGCTGTTATAGTAGTCTTTCCATGAGAACCACCTATTACAACTCTTGTCTTATCTTTAGAGTGATTGTAAATAAACTCAGGGTAAGAATATATTTTCAAGCCTAATTCCTTGGCTTTTATTAACTCAGGATTATCTGCCTTAGCATGCATACCAAGAATTACTGCATCAATATCAGAAGTAATATTATTTACAGACCATCCTAATTCACTAGGTAATAATCCTTTTTCAGAAAGTCTTTGTTTGGAAGGCTCGAAAATCACATCGTCACTTCCAGTAACGATATGCCCATTTGCATGCATAGCTAAAGCCAAGTTATGCATAGCACTACCCCCAATTGCGATAAAATGTAAACGCATTGTATATATTTTTTTTATAGAATTCTACTCTTTGCAGGTAAAAATACAACTTTATTATTTTACATAATCTGCTTGAATATATTTATACGCCTTATAAAGCGAAATAACTAGTAAAAACAATTAAAATTCTTCCAAACACCTATTATTTAGGAAGAAAACCAAAAAAAAAATGTCTAAATTTCTTGAGGGCACTGAAAAAGTCCCTTTTTAAAATAGAAGCTTAAAGTAAAGAGGTAAACTATTAAAAGCAATCGCTTTTATAGTTTACCTCTTTCTGTTTATATTTACCTGTTTTTTAAAATTCACAGGTT
>NZ_JBTXLS010000031.1:0-35150 GCF_054871665.1 Myroides sp. LJL115
TTAAGTCCAATTCATCGATAACCTTATTTACAATGCGTACTGGATGCAAGGCAGGAATGAAATCTTCCAAAGAATGAGGAATCAAACTCATTTGATTCTGATCGTAAAGTCTATAACGTGGTGCTTGTTTTGCCATATTTACTTGAATTACTTATACTAATTTAAGTATATTAGATTGAAATTCAAATAATTATAATGGTGTTTTTTACTTAAAAGTACAAAAAAGAGGCTATCTCATTTGAGACAGCCCCTTTTTTTTTGGTTGAAAATTCTTTAAAAAAGCAAAGGGTTTGTCTCATAAAGGTTACTTCTCTGTCATTCAGAAGTAATTTACTAGATATAGTTTATATTTCAGATTAAATAATACCAAGTAAAATACAATATTTATTAAACAAAAAAAGGGCTGTCTTCAATTGTGAGTAGACAGCCCCTTGTTTTTTCCATTACTATATAGAACTATAAAAATACTTCACCTTAGTAAGGTTTTTCATCTCTTCCTTCAAAATAGTTTATAAATGCTCTATTTACAACGCGATTACCACCTTTAGTTGGATAATCACCTGTAAAATACCAGTCTCCTGTATTATCTGGACAAGCAACATGTAAGTTTTTCACTTCCTGGAATACAATTTTCACTTTTGATGTTACGTCTTTGTCTGTTACCATCTGTGCAATCTTATCCGAAATTTCTTGCGTAGTAAAAGGTGCATAGATTTGCTTAACATAATTAACTACATCTTTATCTTCAAAGTGCTCTTGAGCTTTAGATTGAGCATAAACTTGTTCAACCACATCAAACATATCGCGTTCTTTTAAAAGCTCTATAGCAGCTTGAAAAGCAATTAGCCCTTCTAATTTAGCCATATCAATACCATAGCAGTCTGGATAACGAACTTGAGGAGCTGCTGAAACAACGACTATTTGTTTTGGTTTCAAACGATCTAACATTCGAATTATACTCTTTTTAAGCGTTGTTCCCCTTACAATACTATCATCAATAATTACAAGGTTATCTGTCGGTTTAATTACTCCATAAGTTACATCGTATACATGAGCAACTAAATCATCTCTACTGCTATCATCGGTAATAAAGGTTCTTAATTTAGCATCTTTAACAGCAATCTTTTCTGTACGAAGTTTTACAGATAAAATTTCCTCTAATTTATCTTCTGATAAATTCTCTTTATTAGCAAGGATATCTGCAATTTTACGTTGATTCAAGAAGTCTTGTGCCCCTTCTACCATTCCAAAGAATGAAGTTTCTGAGGTATTTGGAATATAGGAAAACACAGAGTTATCAGTATCATCATCAATAGCTTCAAGAATTTGTGGGAAAATTAATTTTCCTAAATCTTTTCTCTCTTGATAAATTTGAGCATCGTTACCTCTAGAGAAATAAACACGCTCGAAAGAACATGCTCTAAGTGGTAATGGATCTAATATTTTCTCAAAGTGAACACTTGCATCTTTGCGAATAATGATAGCACTTCCCGGATCTAATTCTTTTATTTCATCGAAACCTACGTTAAAAGCAGTCTGAATAACAGGTCTTTCACTTGCTACAACAGTAATTTCATCATTATCCAAATAATAAACTGGGCGGATTCCTGCAGGATCACGTAAAACAAAAGCGTCTCCATGTCCAATCATACCAGCCATAGCGAAACCACCATCCCAATTCTTTGATGATCTCTTAAGGATTCTACCAATGTCTAAGCGCTCACCAATTTTTGGAGAAGCAGCCTTTTTAGAAAAACCCTCCTCTTTAATTTTATAGTATAACTCAGAAACTTCATCGTCTAAGAAATGTCCGATTTTTTCCATGACTGTAATGGTATCTGTCATTTCTTTAGGGTGCTGACCTAAAGCAACTAAATCTTGGAATAACTCCCTAACGTTAGTTAAGTTAAAGTTACCAGCTAAGATTAAGTTACGGTGCATCCAGTTGTTTTGACGCAAGAAAGGATGAACATTCTCGATATTATTCTTTCCAAAAGTTCCATATCTCACATGCCCTAAAAACACCTCACCTAAATAAGGAATATGTTTTTTTTGTAAATCAACGTCATCTGCATACTCAGGATGCTCTATTAATTCCTTATTAATACGTCCATTAATCTGTTGAAAAATATCAAGGATAGGTTGACTTTGATTTGAGCGAACTCTACTAATATATCGTTCTCCCGGCTCCATATCAAGTTTAATACTTGCTAATCCAGCTCCATCTTGACCGCGATTATGCTGTTTCTCAAGTAACAAATACATTTTTTGGATAGGATAGAAAGCACTTCCATACTTCTCTTTATAGAAAGATAGAGGTTTCTTTAACCTCAATAATGCTATCCCACATTCGTGTTTTAGTGCGTCACTCATGATTAAGTTGTGTGTGTTATGTGTGTAAGTTTGTTTTTTGATTAAAAAAAGCCCCATACTGAGGCTTCTAATATATTATTTCGCTAATTCAATATCGAATTGCGTAAGTGTTTTAAATTGTGTTAATCTATTTTTTAATTCGTCTTGTTCTAAAGTTACCATTCGTTTTGTTCCGAATTTCTCCACACAAAAAGATGCTAAATTAGATCCGTGAATAATGGCATTTTTCATATTATGAAAAGATACATTACTACTTTGAGCTAAATAACCTGCGAATCCACCTGCGAAAGTATCTCCAGCACCTGTTGGATCAAATACTTCTTTCAATGGTAATGCTGGGGCAAAGAAAACTTCCTTTTCACAGAAAAGTAAAGCTCCATGTTCACCTTTTTTAATCACAACGTATTTAGGTCCCATTTGTTGAATAACATCTGCCGCTTTAACTAGAGAATACTCTCCAGATAACTGCCTAGCTTCTTCGTCATTAATGGTAATTACATCAACTCGTTTTAATACCTCTTTTAGTTCTTCTAAAGCACAATTCATCCAAAAATTCATAGTATCTAGTACAACCAACTTAGGCTTCTCTGATAATTGATCCAATACACTTTTTTGTGTACTTGGATGTAAATTACCAAGCATTACAACATCAGCATTTTTGAAATTTTCCGGAACTATAGGATTAAAGTTCTCTAAAACGTTTAATCTAGTTTCTAAAGTATCTCTCGAATTTAATTCGTTATGGTATCTTCCACTCCAGAAAAAAGTTTCTCCACCTTCAACCACTTCGATTCCTGAGGTATCAATATTTCTGCTTTTCAATAAATCTAAATACTCACTAGGAAAGTCGTCTCCAACAATGGAAACAATAGAAGATTGTACATTAAAGTAAGAAGCAGCTAAACCTATAAAAGTTGCTGCACCTCCTAAAATCTTATCTGTCTTGCCAAATGGAGTCTCTATCGCATCAAAAGCTACTGTACCCACAATTAGTAATTTGTTCATATTTTTTACTAATAAATAAAGGCGCAAATATAGTGCAATACTTTTTTGGCTACAAAATTTAATAGTTATAAAATACTAAGATAACTATAAATTCTTACTCTTAAGTAATAAAACCACTATAGATCCTACCAAAATCAAGGTATATTAATTCAAAAATAAGTGCAAAGAAATTAATAGACAAATTTTAACCTCTTAAAAATACTTACTTTATTGATTTTCTTCATAGTATAGATCTACTAAAGCATCCTTATCAAAAGAAGCTTGAACTGCTAACTCATCGCACCTTTCGTTCATAGGATGATTATTATGGCCTCTTACCCACTGAAATTCAACAACATGCTTTTGATAAATCAATAAAAATCGTTTCCACAAATCCGGATTCTTTTTATCTTTAAAATCTTTTTTCACCCAATTAAAAACCCATCCTTTACTAACAGAATCTACAACGTATTTAGAGTCAGAAACAACTAATACACGTGTCCCAGGATTTTTAAGCTTTTCTAAACCTACAATAACTGCTAAGAGCTCCATGCGATTATTAGTAGTTTTTCGATAACCTTGAGAAAACTCCTTAAAAACATTTCGGCCTGCCCACTCTAAAATTAATCCATATCCTCCAGGACCTGGATTACCCCTAGAGGAACCATCGGTATACAGAATTACTTGAGGAGAATTACTTGCCATATAGCAACTTATTTATTACCTCTGGAAAATGCTTATGCTCTAATATTTGTACAGCTTTAGCAATCTGTTCCCATTGGTCAAAACCGGTAATATCTGTTTTCTCTTGGAAAATAACGCCACCCTCATCATAATTTTCATTCACATAATGGATAGTTATTCCAGTAAAATTCTCTTTATTATCTAGTACAGCTTGATGCACAAAATGACCATACATACCCTTTCCACCATATAAAGGTAAAAGTGCAGGGTGAATGTTAATAATCTTATTTGGATACTTCAAAACAAGATCTTCAGGAAATTTCCATAAAAATCCTGCAAGAACAATTAAATCAGGTGCAAAATCTTCTAAAATTTCCGCCACTTGCCCCTCATTTAACATGTTTCTATTAAAAATGCTTGTAGGTAAGTTTCTTTTTTCAGCTTTTTCTATTACCTTAGCATTAGGATTATTAGCTAAAATCAAATATTGATTATCAATAGATTTACTTTGAAAGTATTCTATTATCTTCTCTACGTTAGTGCCTGATCCTGAAGCAAATAAAGCGATCTTTTTCATATATAAATAGCTTGTTATTTTTTTAATACACTCATTCTGAGTACAAAAAAAAGAATAATATGTGACATTAAATAGAAAAATAGTGAGAAGTATTAATTATTTTCATAATTTCGCACCGACAATTAACATGAAAAATCAGGTTTTAAAATAAAGTTTTTTATTTTTGCCTACGAATTTAAATTTAAAATTAAAGATTATGTCAGACATTGCATCAAGAGTTAAAGCGATTATCGTTGACAAATTAGGTGTTGACGAAAACGAAGTTGTAGCAGAAGCAAGCTTCACTAATGATTTAGGAGCTGATTCACTAGATACAGTTGAGCTTATCATGGAATTCGAAAAAGAATTTGATATTCAAATTCCAGATGACCAAGCTGAAAATATCGCTACAGTTGGACAAGCTATCTCTTATATTGAAGAAGCTAAAAAATAATAACTGATTCCCACGTGTTTCGATTTATCAAAACACGTGGGCGTTATTATTTTGCTGTATACTAATTTTTAAGAAAAAAAGGACAGATTGTTAACAATCTACGATATACATCAAATAAACAACCCAATGTTTCCTTTTTGAAAAGTGAAAAATTGGGTTTTTTTTATTATAAACCATAAATTTAAGTTTTATGAAATTAAAGCGAGTTGTTGTAACAGGTTTAGGTGCACTTACTCCTATTGGAAATAATATCCAGGAATATTGGAATAGCCTAATTAATGGAGTAAGCGGAGCTGCACCCATTACATATTTTGACGCTACCAATTTCAAAACACAATTTGCGTGTGAGGTAAAGAACTTTAATGTTGAGGACTTTATTGAAAGAAAAGAAGCACGTAAAATGGATCGTTATGCCCAATATGCATTAGTGAGTGCAGAAGAAGCTATAAAAAATTCAGGACTAGATCTTGATGCAATCGATAGAGATAGAGCAGGAGTAATCTGGGGTTCTGGAATTGGTGGACTAGAAACTTTCCAAAATGAAGTAACGAACTTCGTAAATGGTAATGGAACACCTAAATTTAATCCATTCTTTATACCAAAGATGATTGCTGATATAGCAGGTGGTCATATTTCAATGAAATACGGTTTAAGAGGTCCTAATTTCACAACTGTTTCCGCATGTGCTTCATCTACCAATGCAATTATTGATGCTTTTAACTATATTCGTTTAGGGATGGCTGATATTATTGTAACAGGTGGTTCTGAGGCAGCAGTTACTATTGCTGGAATTGGAGGTTTCAATGCAATGCATGCTCTTTCAACTAGAAATGACGATCCTAAAACTGCATCTCGTCCAATGGATAAGGATCGTGAAGGATTTGTATTAGGAGAAGGTGCAGGTGCTCTAGTTTTAGAGGAGTATGAACATGCTGTTGCACGTGGAGCTAAAATATACTGTGAAATTGGTGGTGGTGGAATGTCCGCGGACGCTCACCATTTAACTGCACCACACCCAGAAGGTTTAGGTGCTACTAACGTTATGCTAAACTGTTTACGTGATGCTGGACTTTCACCAAGTGATGTTGATGTTTTAAACTTACACGGAACTTCAACGCCTTTAGGAGATATTGCTGAGTCAAAAGCGATATTAAAGGTATTTGGTGATCATGCATATAACATGAACTTGAATTCTACAAAATCTATGACAGGACACTTACTTGGAGCTGCTGGAGTAATCGAAGCAATTTCAGTAATCCTTTCTTTAGAACATGGAATTATCCCACCGACAATTAATCACTTTACAGATGATGAAGCGATTGATCCTAAATTAAACTTTACTTTCAACAAAGCTCAAAAAAGAGACATTAAAGTTGGAATGAGTAACACTTTTGGATTTGGTGGACACAATGCTTGTGTACTTGTTAAAAAACTTGAAAACTAGCACATCATTATGATGAGTAAGTTCTTAAATAGAATCTTTAAAAATTCCCGTACTTCTGATAAGTACGGGAATTTTTCTAGTAAAATAGCTAAGATAATTGGAGTAACTCCTTTAGATCCTTCTATATATAAATTAGCTTTTACTCATCGATCTATGAATATCGTAGATCAAAATGGAAATCCAATAAACTATGAAAGATTGGAGTTCTTAGGAGATGCAATGTTAGGCTCAATTATCGCCTCTTATCTATATTTACAGGTAGCCAATGGCGATGAGGGTTATCTAACTAAAATGCGCTCCAAAATAGTTTCAAGGGAAAATCTCAATGACCTTGGGAAAAGCTTAGACTTGATTAGTAATGTCGAAAGTAAAATGGGTAACCAACAATTTGGTGAAAACATCCATGGAAACTTATTAGAAGCTCTAATTGGAGCCATATATTTAGACCGTGGCTATCCAGCATGCGAAAGATTCATCCATGACAAACTACTTTCTAAAGTAGCAGACATAGAGAAATTAGAAACTAAAATTACTAGCTATAAAAGCTTACTTATCGAATGGTGTCAGAAAACTAAACACACTTTCAAATTCGATACCTATGAGGATGATACTGCTGAGGAACTTAAGTACTTTGGTGTACGTCTTTATATTGATGAGAAGATAGTTTCTAAGGCTAGAGCTACCTCAAAAAAGAAAGCAGAAGAAAAAGCTGCACAAAGAGCTTACTTCGCTCTACAGGAAAAAATACAAAAGTAAAATCTCTTTTTTCTAGTAATTTAACATTCTAGTAATACGCCTTTTATTAAAAAAAAACAATAATCGTTTTAATTATCGTATATTTGTATCTAATACAAATCTCATATGGGGGTAATAAAATATAAGTTAGACGACTTTGATACTGATGACTATAAATTAATTGCCATACATTCTTCCAGAAAAGAAGATTTTAAGGTGGTTTATACTATCAATACCATCTTAGATTTTTATCTTGAAAGGCAGCCTTCCGATATCCTCATTCGAACCGAAGAAGGTAATGCTAGATTTTCAATTTTCGAATATGAAGACTTAGATCTGCATATCCTATGGAAAGTAGTATCTAACAAATCATTTATTCAACCTGATACTGACTTAGTATCCCCTTTGTTTACTGGGAAAAAACATGCCATCACCAAACAAGGTTATCTAGTTCCTGAACTTAAAAATGTGGACTATTTAATTAAAATTGAAGATGCGGATGAATTTTTTGACCTTTCAAAAATAATAGAAAAATTAAATACAGTAAAAATCTTCTCTGCTGCTTATGAATTAAAGCAAGAGACAATTAAATATAGAAAAAACCTAATTTTTTAAAAATATGGTAGCACAAAAAAAGACAAAAATCGTTGCAACTCTAGGTCCAGCATCTAGTTCTAAACAAGTGTTGCACGATATGATTAAAGCTGGTGTAAACGTTTTTAGAATAAACTTTTCCCATGCAGATTATCAAGATGTACAAGAAAAAATAAATATAATCCGTGAGCTAAATAAGCAATACGGCTATACAACATCTATTTTAGGGGATTTACAAGGTCCAAAACTACGTGTTGGTATAATGGCAGAGGATGTTATTGTTAATCCAGGAGATCACATTACTTTCTCTACAAAAGAAGAGTTCAAAGGAGATGCTAATCGCGTTTACATGAACTATAAAAAATTCCCACAAGATGTAAATCCTGGGGAGCAAATTCTATTGGATGATGGTAAATTAATCTTTGAAGTTGTTTCTACAAACAAAGAAGATGAAGTAATTGCTAAAGTAATACAAGGTGGTCCTTTGAAGTCTAAAAAAGGAGTTAACTTACCTATGACAAAGGTATCTTTACCTGCTTTAACAGAGAAAGATATCAAAGATGCCATTTTTGCAATTAAATCCCAAGTAGATTGGATTGCATTATCCTTTGTAAGAACACCGGAGGATTTAAAAGATTTACAAGCTTTGATTCAAGAGCATTCTGATCACAAAATTCCTATTATTGCTAAGATTGAAAAACCTGAAGCAGTAAAAAATATAGAGCAAATTGTTACTAGCTGTGATGGTTTAATGGTTGCTCGTGGAGATTTAGGAGTTGAAATCCCAGCACAAGAGGTTCCTTTAATTCAAAAACAACTAGTAATTGTTGCTAAAAATGCGAGAATTCCTGTTATTATTGCAACCCAAATGATGGAAACAATGATTTCTAGTTTAACTCCAACAAGAGCAGAAGTCAACGACGTTGCGAACTCTGTTATGGATGGAGCAGATGCTGTAATGCTTTCAGGAGAAACTTCTGTAGGAAGTTACCCAGTACAGGTAATTGAAAAGATGACTCAAATCATTCAAAGTGTTGAGGATTCTCCAATTATTAAGGTTCCTCAAAGTCCACCTACAATTAAAACAAACCGATATATCACTAAAAACATTTGTTATCACGCAGCTTTAATGGCTAACGATATTGAAGCTAAAGCAATTTGTACTTTAACAAATAGTGGATATACAGCCTTCCAAATTTCAGCTTGGAGACCTAATAGTAATATTTTGGTATTCTCTTCTAATAAAAGAATTATCACTCAATTAAACCTATTATGGGGAGTTCAAGCCTTCTATTACGATAAATTTGTAAGTACAGATGAGACCATTGAAGATATCAACCATATGGTCATAGAAAAAGGATATGCCACGCCAGGTGACATGGTAATTAACCTTGCAGCAATGCCAATTATAGAGAAAGGAATGGTTAACACCCTGAGAATTTCTCAAGTGAAATAAAAAAAGGAGCTTAATAGCTCCTTTTTTTATTATTTTAATTCCCATTCATAGTAAAACTGGCTTAGAAAATTCTCCATATACTGGTGTCTTTGCTCTGCCAATTCTTTACCTGCTTGGGTATTCATCAAGTCTTTTAATCGAAATAATTTTTCGTAAAAATGATTTATCGTCGTGCCTTTGTGCTTTTTGTATTGCTCTTTGCTCATGGTTAACAATGGCTCCTCGCTTGGATCATGGATGGTATTATTTTTATACCCTCCATAATTAAAAGCCCTAGCAATACCAATAGCTCCAATAGCATCTAAGCGATCCGCATCTTGAACAATATCTAATTCTTTACTGGTAAAGGTCCTATTGAAATTTCCTCCTTTGAAAGAGATATTTTCAATACCAAGAATTACATGGTCAATCACAGATTGTTCTACTTGAAACTCTTCAAGTAACTCCCTAGCTTTTTTAGGCCCAACTGTTTCATCTCCATTATGGAATTTACTGTCAGCTATATCGTGTAACAAAGCTAATAACTGAACAACTAATAAGTTACATCCTTGTTCTAATTTAGCGATATAAATGGCATTATTATATACTCTTTGAATATGGAACCAATCATGCCCACTTTCATTGTCTTTAAGTGCTAATTCAACTTGGAAACTAACTTGCTCAATTAATTGTTCGTCTTTCATCAAAAAAATATTAATCCATTACACTATAAGTGCGGGTCTAACCCATTTAAAGGTTTCAGGTTCTTTTTCAATAACCATTCTCTCTGCAACTCTATGCATACGAGCAGGCAGTTTCATTAAGTAATCACGTGCTTTCTCGGCATCATCTGTTAGGTTGTTAATTTGAGAGATATTCCATCTATCAATTAATTTCTCCATAATATCAATATAGTCAAAAGCCGTGTAAACTCCAATTCTTTGAGCGGAATCAGAGAACTTTTCAAAAGCATCTCCCATTTTACCTCCTGATTCTCTAATCAAGTTGGCAGGCATGGTAATTTTACGCTTCATCATATCTACAAAAGCCAACATCATCTCACTTGGGTCAACTTCGAAAATTCTCTCTACAAACTCCGAGTAAGCATGGTGGTGTCTCATTTCATCACCAGCGATTAAACGACAAATCTTTGAAAGTTTATGATCTCCATAAGTCTTAGCTAATTTTGCCACTCTATGATGGGAAATATAAGTAGCTAATTCCTGAAAACTCGTAAAAATAAAGTTTTTGTAAGGGTCACGGTCTGTGCCTGGATCAAAACCATCATTTATAAGGTGGTGTGTTGTGATTTCTACTTGCTTCATATCTACACGTCCAGAAAGATATAAGTACTTATTTAAAAGGTCTCCATGACGGTTTTCTTCTCCTGTCCAGTGACGAATCCATTTTGCCCATCCATTTCCACCTTCTCCTTCTTTTTGGTTAACACCTTCTACATCCATAAGCCAAGACTCATAAGTAGGCAAGGCTTCTTCTGTAATAGTATCTCCAACAAGAGTTACCCAAAAATCGTAAGGCAATTCCTTTGCATATTCGCGCAGCTCTTTAACCTCTTCAATGAAGTTTTCACTTTCTGAATCTGGTAATAGATCAGAAGGCTGCCATATCTTCTCCACAGGTATAAGATAATTTTCAACAAAATTATCGATATTTTTCTCTAAGAATTGCATTACTTCGAGACGTACATTTTTAATCGACATAATAAAAGATTTTATATCCATTTCAAAAGTGAATTACTAAAATTCCTTTTTAAACAGATAATTAAATATTAATTTAGTTTAGATCCGATTTGCTCTTGAACTCTTTCAAAAGTTTCCTCAAAACTATAATCTTCAGATTTAAAATAAGGATGTGCAAAAATTTCAATTTTAGCATTTAATCCTAAAGGAAAGTTTCCAAATCGGAACAACTTCCAAGAATTATTAATGGTAAGAGGTACGATATAAGAATTAGGTGAAAACTTACAAAGCATCTTTAATCCATTTTCAGAGAAACGTTTTAACTTCCCATCTCTACTTCTAGTTCCTTCGGGGAATATTACAGCAGAGCGATTGTGTTTAGATATATATTGACCTAATTTCTTTATCTCTGTTAGAGCCTGTTTTGCGTCCTTACGATCAATTAATACAGACCCACCATGTGTCAAATTATAAGAAACACTTGGAATACCTTTACCCAACTCTTTCTTACTTACAAACTTTGGATGGTTCTTTCTGAAAAACCAAATTATCATTGGTATGTCAAACATACTTTGATGATTGGAAACAAAAATAATAGGCCTATCTGTAGGAAGATCTACATCTCCTCTTAATTTAAAGGTTGTCCCTAATACCAATCCACACTTCATTAAAGTCCATACCATAAGATCCACTACCTTTTTATGACTATTATAACCAAATACATTAAAGGCGACCCACTGAAATACATGAAAAATTATTAGAACAATAAAAACTAATAAAATAAAAATAATAGATAACGGGTAAGAGATAATTTTCTGCATTATTACTAAATAACTAATAAGCAAATATACACTTAAAAAAAAGACCACCTTATAGGTGGTCATAATTTTTAACAATATTCTTTGAAAGCATCCATTAAGTTTTCTGTGATAATCTCAGCAGAATGTCCTTCAATATGATGTCTTTCTAACATATGTACTAATTCTCCATCTTTAAACAAAGCCATACTCGGCGAAGATGGAGGGAAAGGGAACATATGCTTACGAGCAACATCAACAGCATCTTTATCTACACCAGCAAATACAGTGATAATATTTGTAGGTTTTTTATCTCCTTTTAAACTATTGATAGCTCCTGGTCTTGCATTTCTAGCTGCACAACCACAAACCGAGTTTACAACCACTAAAGTTGTACCTGTTCTAGCTAGAGCTTGCTCTACCTCCTCAGCAGTACTTAATGATTCGAATCCTGCATCAATTAACTCCTGACGCATTGGGTTTACTATTTCTTGTGGATACATAATAATAAATCTAAATTTGGTTATATAGCAAAGTTACTCTTTTTATCGATGAAAAAAACAGTACAATTATAAAGAAATGTTATACTTTAAGTTCCTATTGAGCTTTTTAGAGTTTCTTGATTTAAAATTTATGAACACCTAGGTTACAAGTATATAAAAAAACGAGATAGAAGGAGTCTATCTCGTTTTAAGCGAATATTATATAACTTCTGAAACTAACTAACTTTCACTCTTACTAAAATCTGTACGTTAACTGTGCTGCAAAATTACGAGGAGCTGTTTCGTTGATATAACCTCCACGGTAATAAGAAGTATATCCTGTCTTATTAAAGATGTTATTAGCATAAACTCTTAATGTAGCATTTTTATAACTATAAGCGATTTGCGCATTTACTGTAGTATAGTCAGGCATATCGAATGGTCTTTCTCCTACCATACTTCCATGAGCGTCTGGTTTTAAGTTAAACTCATTCACTGGTCTTTTTCCTACAAAGTAAACCCCAGCTCCAAAAGAAAGACCTTTAAGAGAACCATCGTTTAATTTATAATTTAACCAACCATTAGCTGTATGTGCTGGAGCATTCATTGGTGCTGACCCTTCTTGATAGATTGGGCTTCCTTTATACTTTGCATCTAAGAAAGCATACCCTACCATTAATTCTAAATTATTGGTAATTTTACCATTAATATCAACCTCAACTCCTCTTCTAGCAAGATCTCCCGCTTTTTCAAAAGTTTCAGGAACTGCAGAACCATTTGGATTGTAAACTTGAGCTAAAATATTTTTATTAGTAGCGTCAAAATAAGTAACATTTACTAATAGTTGATCGTTTAACCAACTTGATTTAACTCCAAACTCCACTTGTTGTGTGTCTTGTGGACCTGCAAAACCACCTGATTCTAGTTTATTATTAGATTGTCTTAAACTTGTTGTTGTAGTATATGAACCAAATAAATTAATGTTTTCCGTTGGGCTAACGATTAATCCAAAAATTGGGTTCCATCTATCTACTGTTGCATTTTCTGTATTAACTCCATTTAAACGGCTATAACGTACCCCAACCAATGCTCTAACATATTGTCCAAGCTCTACATAATCTTGAGCCATGAATCCATAAGTAGGAGTAGTTACAATAGTTTGACCACTAGCAGTAAAATGTAGGTCAGTTGGATTTTCATTAGGAATATCCCCTAATACATCGATAGTGTCAATTTTACCATTTTTACCAAGAACTTCTCCTTTGTAAACTGTGTTAAATGCATCTGAAGTAACTTGACTTTGTCTAAAGTCGAAACCTACTTGAAAAGTATGTTTTGCAAAACCTGTTACAATATCCTTACCTACTAAATCAACTTGTACAACAGAGTTTTGGTCTTTAGTTTTACTTTTGCTAATTCCTCTATTGATCCATTTTAATTCATCTACAGTAGTTCCTTTAGGGTTAGCTTTACTAACTGTAGCACCTCTTTGATCAACTTTTCTTTCTGCTGTAAAAGAAGAAACTCTTAAGCTTAATTTATCAGAAAGTTCTCTTTGAAAACGAACTCCATAGGTCATCACTTGAGAATCATAATAGTCCCCTTTAAATCCTAAGAATTTATCATGAGGCATTTTATAAAGACGATTCTCTGTGTCTGGTCCTAAGTTTACCGTTCCTCTATCTGGTACAGCATTACTTTTTAAATAATCAAACTCAGCAGTAATAGTTGTTTTATCATCAATTTTATACGTAAGAGATGGGTTTACATAAAACTTATCACTTCCTGTGTGAATACGGTATCCATCGTTTTTTTCATAAGCACCATTAAAACGCAAAGAAATCGTTTCTTTCTTATCTAAAATTTGCTCAATATCCACTGTTGGACGAATTTGCCCGTATGAACCAGCTCTGAATCCTATTTCTCTTTTATTTCTAAAGTTTGGTGTTTTTGTTATAACATTAATAACTCCACCGGCACTACCTAAACCATTTCCAATTCCTTGTCCAATAGAAGCAGACCCTTTCAATACTTGGATGCTCTCCACTCCTTGCATATCTGAAATTGCTGAAGATGTACGGAAGTCAGAATCTAAAGCTACTCCATTTTTTAAAACAGGAGTTCCTCTAAACCCTCTAATACTCATACTTTCATTTACTCCTCCATAAGTAGCAAATTGCGTTACCCCAGCCACGTTTCTTGCTGCATCTGTAATACTTAAAGCACCTTGTTCTTGAATCACTTGGTCGGAAACAATTGTAATATTTTGAATCTGATCTTGAATAGGTAAAGGCAATCTTGTTAAGTTCTGAACTTGCTTAACATTTTTGTTTGATTTTCCATAAATAGTGATATTAGAAAGAGTACTATTATCATGTTCTAATACGAAATTAAAAACCTCTTCCTTTTTAGAAACTTGTATTGCTTTTGAAGCAGTCACAAATCCGATAAAGCTAACTTTTAAATTGTACTTTCCTGGCTTTACGTTAGATAGAACATACTCGCCAGAATCACCACTGGTTACTCCTGTTGTAGTCCCTTCCAATATAACTGTAGCAAAAGCTACTGGTTTGTTATTTTGGTCCACTAACTTACCTTTTACAATAGAATTTTGCCCAGCAACTCCTATTACCCAGCAAACACAAAACATAAAAACATTAAATACTTTCATTTTCAACCTATCTTATTTAGACTTATTTAAATTTAAGGCAAATGTATATTGATTCTAAATAACAAACAAGCTTTATTAAGACTTTTTATAAATAAGAAAGTAGAACATAGAAATATATTCGCAACTAAATCAATTAGATATAAATCTACATCTATAAATGACATTTATATTTTAAATAATAATACTAAAATTAACAAAAACACAAAGAAATATATAAAAACAACGTCTATAAAATTTCTCCATTAAAGAATTAGCAATACTAAACTTCGAGGAACGTTAAAGTGGATTCCTGCTTTGTTACTACTAATTTTACTTTTTGTCCGAAAATTAAAGCGTAATTTTCTTTGTCATGACCTGCTGGAAAATCGAAAACAACTGGAAATTGGTGCTTTTTTGCAAAACTAAGTACAATTTGTTTGGCATCTTGTCCAAAAGGAATTTGATTATCATGCATCTTAGTCATTCCTCCAACAATTAAACCTTTTAAATCTTTAAGTAATCCATTGCGATCCAAATTATACATCATTCTATCCACGTGGTATAAATACTCATCTAAATCTTCTATAAAAAGTATTTTCCCCTTCGTATCTAAAGAAGATACGGAGCCTAGTAAACTATAAAGAATCGATAAGTTACCTCCTACTAATTCTGCAGTAGCTTCCCCTTGAATATTTTGCTTAGAGCTCTCTATAGAATACTCCATAGCCTTTCCGAATAATGCAGCATATAAGCTATCCAAAGACTCTTGCGTAGAATTAGCAACACTAAAGGCCATAATTCCATGAATAGTTGGTATCTTAAATTGATTTATATGACAATGAAGTACACTAACATCACTGAAGCCAATAACCCACTTAGGATTTTGTTCTAGCAAACTAAAATCAATATGATCAATAATACGCACCGTACCATAACCACCACGAGCGCACCAAATCGCCTTAATAGAAGGATCAGCTAATTGAGCGTTAAAATCCTTAATGCGTTGTTTATCGGTACCTCCTAATTGATTACAATCTACATCTATTGTTTCTCCTAGCACACCAATTAATCCCCAAGACTCTAATAATTTTAAAGCTTGCTGGGCTTCTTGTGAACTAAATTTTCTTGCCGTACAAACAATGGCTACTTTGTCTCCTTTTTTTAAATAATCTGGTTGTGTCATATTGTAATTTAAAAATCAAATTGCAGCTGAATTGCAATTGGTTTTGTTGGAATATTATTGTTTAAGTTAGAAAGAGAAACCCCCACTAATCGAACAGAGTCCTTTAGTTTTTCTTGATAAAGTAGTTCCTTCACTAAATCGAAAATCATAGAACTGTCATCAATATAATAGGGTAAAGTCTTACTTCTGGTTTGTTGTAGGAAATCTGCATACTTTATTTTTAGTGTAATGGTTTTACCCTTTACGTTTTGCTTTTTTAAACGCAGGGATAACTCCTCTACAACCCATTGTATTTTATCTATTATAAAGACTTCAGAAGATAAGTTTTCTGAAAAGGTTCTTTCGGTCCCAACTGATTTAACTTGTCTATTAGTAACTACTGGACTATTGTGAATTCCCCTTACGATATGATAGTATTCTAAACCAGCCTTGCCAAAATTCTCCTGTAAAAATTCTTTTGACTTTAATTTGAGATCCCTGCCTTTAAAAATTCCCATATGATACATTCGTTGAGCAGTTTTACGTCCAATGCCATAAAATTTCTTTATTTCAAGATCCTCTAAAAAGCTTTCGACTTGATCTGGACCAATAGTCATTTGTCCATTAGGCTTGTTTATATCGGAAGCAATTTTTGCCAAAAACTTATTCACAGAAATTCCCGCAGAAGCATGTAAATGCAGTTGCTCAAAAATTTGTTGCCGAATTTTAGTTGCAATTAGCGTAGCACTAGGACAATTTATTTTATTAACTGTCACATCTAAAAATGCTTCATCTAAAGATAAGGGTTCTACTAAATCAGTATACTGATGAAAAATATCCCTAATTTTTAGTGATATTTCTTTATACCTAGAGAATCTAGGTTTTACAAATATAAGCTCAGGGCAGTTTTTCTTTGCTTGAATGCCACTCATAGCACTTCTTACCCCAAATGCCCTTGCTTGATAACTAGCTGCAGCAACTACTCCCCTAGACTCACCTCCACCGACTGCGATAGCTTTTCCTCTTAATTCAGGGAAATCAAGCTGCTCTACAGAGGCAAAAAAAGCATCCATATCTACATGTATAATTTTACGCTTCATTAAAAATAAACAATAGTATTAAATAACGAAGAAAAAGAGGGCTTTTCCTGCATTTCAGTGATAAAATTAAAAATTAAAAGACATAATTAGGATATCTTTTTTATAAATTTGTATATAATCAACCAAGACGAGGCTTCCTTTATTTTCGTGAATAGTAGTCGAATCGCAAGATAAAATAAAAAAACAAAAACAAACAATGAATGATTTTTTAATCCAAGCTTTTATTTTTTTACTAGCTGCTGTAATTTGTGTACTAATTTCCAAGAAACTAGCTATGGGCTCCGTACTTGGCTATTTGTTTGCAGGTGTATTAATTGGGCCTTATGTATTCAAATTTGTGGGAACACATGGTCCTGATATTATGAATGCTACAGAATTTGGTGTAGTAATGATGTTATTTTTAGTAGGATTAGAATTGGACCCTAAAGAGTTTTGGAAAATTAAAAACGAGATTATAGGCCTAGGATCCGCCCAAGCAATTGGTACAACAGCCATAGTAGCTGCAGTGGCATATTGGGGCCTTGATCTGAGCATTGGAACTAGTATAACTATTGGATTTGTAATTACAATGAGTTCTACCGCCATTATTTTACAAACAATATCAGAACGAGGATTAACTAAATCAAATGCTGGTAAATCTAGCTTTGCCGTTTTGTTATTCCAGGATATTATGGTAATTCCTGTTATGGCAATTATTCCACTTCTAGCAGTTACTACTAAAGTTCCCATTGAAACACATGGAGGTGGAACTTGGTTAGATGGTGCTCCTGTGTTTATGAAAACTTTGGCTATTCTAGGGGCGATAACAGTAATTTATTTAGTAGGAAACTATATTGTTAACCCTTTATTTAAATCCGTTGGAAGACTAAAAATTAGAGAAATATACACTGCTTCTGCCTTACTGTTAGTGATAGGAGTTTCAATATTAATGCAGCAAGTTGGATTAAGTCCAGCCTTAGGAGCATTTTTAAGTGGAGTTGTTTTAGCTAACAATCCTTATAAACATCAACTAGAAAGTGATATTGAACCTTTCAAAGCACTCTTGCTGGGAATATTCTTTATTGCAGTAGGTTCTACTATTAACTTTAGTATCATCGTAAATGAACCCTTAATTATAGCATCTTTACTTTTCAGTTCTATGGCCATTAAAGCAATAGTACTACTAGCAATAGCTAAATTCAAAAAGTTCCCAAAAGATCAATCCTTCTTGTTTGCAATATTACTCTCACAAATTGGTGAATTTGCCTTTGTTATTTTAGCTTTAGGTAAAGCTATTAATTTAGTAAACC
The DNA here is from genome assembly GCF_054871665.1 of Myroides sp. LJL115. Lineage (NCBI taxonomy): Bacteria > Pseudomonadati > Bacteroidota > Flavobacteriia > Flavobacteriales > Flavobacteriaceae > Myroides > Myroides sp. LJL115. The sequence continues at coordinate 18,440 of NZ_JBTXLS010000031.1, forward strand.
AACAGTGGTATGATTATCTTTTAGCTACAACTGCTTTATCCATGGTAGTTACACCAATCCTACTTTTATTAAATGAGAAATGGATTGCTCCTTATTTAGGATTAGAACCAGATGCAGCAAATCCTCCAAAATACGATGACTTAAGTGGTATTAAGGCTCATAAAAAAATAATAATTGCTGGATTTGGAGATTTCGGTATAACAATAAGTAGATTATTACAAGCCAATGATATCGCTACACTAGTCCTAGATAATGACGCACAAAGAGTGGAGCATCTAAGAAAAATTGGTTTTAATGTATATTATGGTGATGCTACATCCATTAATTTATTAAAAGCTATAGGCGTTGAAAATGCTCATTATGTAATTGCTGCAATGGACCCTCCTGAGGCCAATCAGCAATTGGTAGATATCCTCACAAAAAACTTTCCTAATGTAGAAATTATAATTAGAGCTAAAAACAGAAAGAATGCATATCACTACCTACAAGATGGGTTAAAAGATGTCTATAGAGAATCCTTTTTTACCGCAGTACACGTTGGAAGTGTTATGCTTGAAAAGCTAGGTTTCACCCATGAAGAAGCTCAAGAACAAAGTGAGCTATTTATCCAAAGTGACAGAGACTCTTTAAGAATGCTTTCCAAAGAAAGTCATAACTTAGAAGATTATATCAATCTTTCTAAAGTAGAGTTTTCCAAACAAGAAAAACTTTTAAAACAACGCTTAAGCTCTAAAAGAGCTTCCTATAAAAAACACGACTAGTTCCTAGGGAGTGTAGTTATTCAAAAAAAGGCATCTCATATAGTATATGAAATGCCTTTTGTTATTTTACTCGACTAGTATATAGTAAATAAGTGAAAAGTTTATTTAAGATTTTCGATTTCTTCTTTTTCGCTAGATTTTCTTTCTTTAGCATTTTTTACTGTTCCCACAATAGAATTATCAACCACAGTACTTGCTGTAGGTAAGAAAAATTCCATTGGGAAACTCTTAAAATATCTCCAAGTAGCTCTTGCTAAATCTTTGGTCTCACTAAAAGGAATATTTCGTGAACGGAAAGCCAAAAGTAAAGATAAACTAAAACTTACCATAAAGTTCATAAATCCTATTAACCACAATCCAATAAAAGCCCAAATAAGTAAAGAGGCTGATGCCTCAAATCCTGAACCATATAAACCTAAAGCAATATTACCACTAACAAAAGTAATGTGTCGGATGTCAATTCCAAGACCTAAAAAAGTTCCTAAAATACCACAAGTTCCCATGAAAACACCAAACCATATATTAGACATGATTCCAGGCCACTTCAATTCCACCCAATTAGCGAATCTCTCTGTTCTTGCCTTTCCTAAGTTTCTTTTCAACCAAGGATGCTCTTGTATTCTATAATATACACGGTTATGCTTATTCCTATTGGAAATATTACCGGAAATAATTCCAGACAAAAATAAAAACACCCCTGCTATACCTGCATGAAATAAAGCTCTAGATTCAATAGGGTCAGAATCTACCAACATCTTTTCCCAATTATCATCTACAATGTTAATATCAAATGCTTGATCAATTCCCCAAACCAAAATTAAAGCAATAGGAAAAGCTAAAATAACGTTCCCAATAAAAGCAATAAACTGAGAACGAAACAATCTAGCAAACAACTTTGCAAAACCAATATGTTTATCACCGCTTTCTATGTGTTGCTTACGACCATTCTCTATAGCTTTTATGATAGTTGCAGCTGTCATTGCTGGCTGCTTGGTAGCCAAGGTAAATCCTAGTAGATAGATCATACAAAAACCTACTGCATAGTTAAGACTATAAAGCATAGCCTCTCCAAAAGCACTCACATTGGCCTTATGAGCTAAGACCTTAAAAATACATAGAAACCCCACTACTATACCAGCCCCCATAGAGCCTTTAAACATTTGCCAATACTCACTAGCAGTATTAGTAATATAATGCTCTCCAGTTTTTGCAGTATGCTGGGTAATTTCATAAGAAATTAATTGGGTACTTTCTTTGATTAATCCTGAAACGTTATACTTATAACAATTGTACTCAATTAGCTTTCTGGCTAACTCTATACTATTAACTTTCTTTAACTCTTCTGTGTCTTGAGTAATAACAAGCAAATTTAATAGAATCTCTACACGTTTTAGTTGCTGTCTTAGTCGAAGTAAGCTTTGATTGACCTTAATAGAAATTCCGTACTTGGAACTATTTTTAAAAGCTTGATTAACAAATTCTATACACTGTTTATGAAGAACTACCAATTGCTTATAGTTTATATCATCCACTATCAGATAGGAAAATTTTTTGTCACGAATATCCTTTTCAACTTCCATAAACTCGTTTTCCAAAGCCAAAAAAGGACTTTCTAAATGGGAATACTCTGGCACCATTCGAATAATATAGCTCTCCATTGCTCTACCACTCATGCGTTGAGTGATTAGCCCTATACTAATCAATAATTCACTTAATGGGTCCTCTTCTTTTACACTGCAAAACACATCATCAAAATCAAGTAAATCATATAAGCATAAGAGCTGGTCCATTGGAATCATCTCAATCCATTGAGCGTCCGTTTGCTTATAAAAAACTTGATTTAAAATATATTCTTGCGTGTCTTTTTCGGGTTGGTAAGGTAATACTTTTGCCCAGAGTCTTTTTTTAACCTCATAGAAAAAATCTGAATCTTGCAAGATGCCAGCATCAGAAACTAAACGACTAAATCCTCTCCCACTAAGTAATTCTTTTAAGTACTCCTCTAATGCTACACGCTGCTTATCATGTGCTTTTAAATAAACAAGAAGTGGGTCTATGGATACTCTTTGAACTTTTTTAATATTAATAGGCCTAAAAATATCTACCAAATCTACTAAGAAAGATAAATCATCTGTGGCATATACCTTTCCTTCAATAACATATTTATTAAACAACTCTTCAATCCCCTGAGGGGATCTTAATATGTGTTTTAATTTCATAAAAAAACATTTATTTTTCTGTACTATTTAAATAAATTTTCACTTATTTTGCCATAAAAATACACTTTTATTCCAAATATCTATGACAGAAATTGAAAGAAAATTTTTAGTTAAAGACGATAGTTTTATTTCTCAAGCATTGCGAAAAAACCATATAATGCAAGGATATCTAAATTCAGATCCCGAAAGAACCGTTAGAGTTAGAGTAAAAAACACTCTTGGATATTTAACTATAAAAGGTAAAAGTGACAGTAGTGGAACAACTCGATTTGAATGGGAAAATCAAATTCCATTACAAGAAGCCCAAGCTTTAATGCTTCTATGTGAAGATTATATTATTGATAAAACAAGGTATGAAGTAAAATATGGAAGTCACACTTTTGAGGTGGATGTATTCCATGGTGATAATGAAGGACTTATTATTGCAGAAGTAGAATTAAATGATGCCCAAGAATCTTTCGAAAGACCTTTGTGGCTAGCTCAAGAGGTAACTGGTCATGTTCAATACTATAACTCTTATATAGCTAAGAAGCCCTATTCTACTTGGAAGTAGCCTTTAAATTTACTTTTAATAATCCCTGTTTACGATTATTGGATATTTTATCAAAAGCTTTTTTTGATAGATCAATTTCTCTACCTTTTACAAAAGGACCACGATCGTTTATTTTAACTTTTACACTCTTGTTATTAGAGGTATTAGTTACTTTAACTATGGTTCCAAAAGGCAAACTCTTATGTGCTGCCGTTAACTTTGAGTTTCTAAAAACCTCGCCACTAGCAGTTTTTCGGCCATTAAATTTTTTGTGATAATAACTTGCTGTTACATTATTCTTCTCGAATCTTTTACTCTTAGCAGATCCCGATTTTTTTGTCGCACAACTACTAAATAAGACAAGTACTATTAAGCAAAGTACTACCTTAATTTTATCCTTCATTGTCTAGCATTTTTTCAATTTTCACATTTAAGATTCCACGTTTTGTGGAATTGGTTAATTCTAAAAATGCCTTTTTTGATATATCCAACTCTCTTCCTTTTGTAAAAGGTCCACGATCTGTAACAGTCAATATCACAGATTGTTGATTATGTAAATTTGTTACCTTTATTTTAGTTCCAAAAGGCAAAGTTTTATGAGCTGCAGTATACATTTGATTATCAAACACCTCTCCAGAAGCTGTAAAACGACCATTAAACTTATCGTGATAATAAGAAATCTGCGCTTCCTCCTTTACAATCTCTAATTGAATTTCTTCAGAATCACAAGGCTCCTCTGAATACTCCTCTTCTAATTCTACTAAATCCACTGAGCTAACTGTTGCACTTAGCAAAGGATCTTGTAGGGAATCCCGTTTTAATGTAAAACTACTTAAACAAAAAAACGCTACTATATATAAGATATATCTTGGATACATAATTATTTATATTTAATTATAAATCGAAACAATAAATATACCACAAATAAAAAAGAGTTCAAAACTGAACTCTTTTCTTGTATAATATGATAGTAAAATTAAATTTTAAAGCCACTGAGACCAAGGAATTCTAGATAAAATAAGAATCAATCCTAAAGTATAAAACACTGTGAATTTTTTGAATTTCGCAGTAGAACCTTCCGAACGTTTATGTTTTGACCAACCAATAGTAATTAATGCAATAGCAATAATGTTTACTAATGGATGCTCCACTGCAAATAAACGAATTGCAGAATCTTTCATAACTGCCCCCATTCCTCCTTGGCTTGCTATTGGAGAAATAACAGCATTAAAATAAATAACATATAAGATAATTCCTAATAAGAGTTGGATATGACAGAAAATCAAAGCGAATAAGCCTAATTTTTTATCTTTATCTTTAAATTCTCTCTTTGCTCCTAAACCAGCAAAAGCATTAATAATTGCAATAACAAGGAAAATAATAGCTAAATAAGCTACACCTGAATGCGCATGTTTGATAATAAGACTGAAATTCATATTAATATATTTAGTTTAAAAGCAAATATACTTAAAACTAGTGAATTAGTGTTTTGATTAGGCAATATTTTAAATTCACCTATGTTTGTGCTCAATAATAGAAAAAACACGTTCTAATTCTTTCTTCTTTATATAACCTGGGTGTCTATAAATTATTTGATTGTTTTTATTGATAATAACTATTGTAGGATACAGCGCTTCTTTATTAAATTGTTGTATGAAACTAAAGACTTGTGCCGGCCAATTAGTTGAATTAGATGTATACAACACTTCATTAACACTCATGGAGTATAGATCCCTGGAGAGCTCCTTTAAGGATATAAAGTTATAATTTTGTTTAATATACTCCATTACTATTGGGTCTTTCCAAATTTTTGTATCCATTAATAAACAATAACTACACCAAGAGGCTGTAAAAAATATAATCGTATTTTCATGAGTTTTTGGACTATTATCTTTTATTTGTAAATCAAAAGGTGCGTAAAAACTATTCCAAAACAAAACCATACTTAAAAAAAAACGCATAATTATTCCCTTTAATTAAAAACTATAACGTATCCCTAAAGAAACTCGTCTACCCTGTAAAGCCATATAGTTGTAGTCATTAGGCTCAAATATTACATCGGTTGCACTATTTGGAGGTAAGATACCATTTGCTGGTTCTCCGAAAGGATCCCACCATCTAGAAATAGGATCGTATTTCATTTTAACATTACCTATATTCTTAACCCCCGCGTAAACAACTAAACCGTTAAAAAAATCTTTTGTCCATTGTATATTTCCAAGAAAAACCCAAGGTGAAAATTCTGGTCTATAATCATTTTCTACTATTGGTAAACGCATAGGACCTTTCCAATCTAAGGTAAAGTCAAGACTATGTCCACGGTTTAATTTATAATTCAATAGTACATTTCCCGACCACTTAGGAGCGTGATAACTTTGTTCAACTTTCCCCTCTTCCTTTCTAAAAACATCCATATAAGACATGGCAAAATTCATACTAAAAGGAAATTCAAAAACCATGTCTATCGCCGTAGAAATTCCTCTAGATACTGCATATCCTTGTAGATTACGATAAATGATTAAAGTAGGATCACTACTAATATCTGGTTCAATTTTATTAGTAAAGTGGGAATAGAAAATACTAGTATCTAAATTGAATACAGTCCAATTAGTTGGTATTTTAAAGCTATAATTAACATTGAAGTTATAGGATTTTTCTGGCTTTAAATCTTCAAGAAAAACCACCTCTTTTACACCACTTAATGCCCTGTGATCCTCTGTAAAAACATTTACAACACGGAAGCCACTTCCAAAGTTAAAACGCAATATAGAACCATTATATCCATTTGTTTTAAATCCAAACCTTGGAGAGTGCACCCCAGAATGGCGAGGATCATAATCAAATCTATACCCTAAGAGTAAATCCGTATTATCGGTAAGCTTATATTGATCTTGAATAAAAGCCCCTTGTATCCATGTTTTTTCTGGTTGATCAATAACTTGATTATCTTGATTTGTAAAGCTAGTTCCAGGGGTATTATCATTGTAATAAGTAAAACTAGAGCTAGCTCCAAATAATAACTGATGTTTTCCAAATGTTTTATTCCAAAAGCCTTGGGCAAAAGCTACTTGCTGCTTGGCCCTATAGGGCTCTTGTCCATAAAGAGAGTTTTGCTGGTGATAAATATAAGAAAATTGTACTTGAAGGTCTTCTAGGCTAGGTAAACTAAAATTACCCAATACCTCAAATCGATTAGTATATGCAGTTTCCCTATACTTACCATCATAATATTTATCCTTATTGATTTGTCCTCCCCATCTATCTTCATAGATATACCTAAATGCTAAATGATTTAAATCATTATGTTTATTTCTCAAAGTAAACTTATTAAATAAAGATATACGCTGCGTTTGTGTTACATCCGTAAAACCATCTTTGTTTTTATCAATGGGATTTTGAAAACTGTTTATATTCATCCCAAATAATCCCGAAAGATTTTTATTTAATTTATAGCTAGAGCCTAGGTCTAAGTTATTCTCTAACCAAGTAGAGGTAGAGGCGTCTACACTAAATAATGGAGCATCTAAAGCAGATTTAGTAATGACATTTATCACTCCTCCCATTGCTTGACTACCATATAATGAAGAACCAGGCCCTTTTACTACTTCTATTCTATCTAAAAGACTCACAGGAATACCAAATAGTCCGTATACAGTAGATAAAGAGGAAACCATAGGCATACCATCGATTAAAATCATGGTATAAGCTCCGTCCATACCATTAATTTGTATATCTCCAGTATTACAAACATTACAATTTAATTGAGGCTGTACTCCATTTATCATTTGTACAGCTTCAAACAAATTATGACTAGAATTCTTTTGAAAAAAGGAGGAATTATAGACTTCAACAGCGCTAACTACATCTTTTTTTTCCATAGGCTTAAAATTAGTAGAAATAACTATTTCATCTAATTCGTCGGCGCTCTGCAAATCGACCTTTAAGGTATAATCTAATCCCTGCTGTAAAGTAAAATGCTTGAAAAATGGAGAATAGCCATCTTGAAGAATTTCCACTACATAACTCCCAGGTGGTATGTCCTGGAAACTAAAATAACCTTGATCATCGGAGAAAGTGCTTAACTCCAATGGCAGTAACTCTACTTCAGCATTTTCTACTTTGCCCCTAGAACTTTGTATACTACCATAGATATTTTGACTAAAAACTTGATTACTACAAAGAGTAACAATAAACAGAATAAATAAAACTTTTGAATAACTCATTTTAGTGTTGACTATTATTATTTTTAGACAAATCTAAATAAAATATATCTAAATTAAAAATCGTACATTTGTAGGTTAAAAAAAACCTCTTATGCTGACATATTCCGAAGAAAATTATTTGAAAACAATTTTTCACTTATCTCAGGGTACAAGCCAAGAAATTTCAACCAATGCTATCGCTAGCAAAATAGAGACAAAGGCTTCCTCTGTTACTGATATGGTAAAAAAGCTAAATGATAAAAAACTACTTACTTACCAAAAATACCAAGGCGTAACCCTCACCCAAAAAGGATTAATGGCTGCCAAAATGATTGTTAGAAAACACCGATTATGGGAGGTTTTCTTAGTTGAAAAACTGGATTTTTCTTGGGATGAAGTTCATGATGTTGCAGAAGAATTAGAGCATATAAAAAGCGAAAAATTAATCGACAAATTAGATGCTTTTTTAAATTTCCCCACGCATGACCCTCATGGAGATCCCATACCATCAGCGGAAGGTAAAATTGTACAAACAGAAAAGCAGCTTCTTAGTGAAGTCAAACCAAACAAGGTGGTTGTCTGCGTTGGTGTAAAAGATTCTTCTTCTGATTTTCTTCAATACTTAGACAAGCAAAAAATAGCTTTAGGAACAACCATTACTATTCTAGAAATTGAGCCGTTTGACAGCTCATATACTATACAGTTAAATGATATAATAATTACTATCACTAAAAAAATTGCTAGTAATCTCTATGTAATTTCTAAATAAATGGGTCCTTATCAACAATTAGCTACATTTTGAAACTCTAATAATAATTAAAAAACAAAAGCTCATGAAAAAATTATTCCAACCATTAACATTAAATAGTATAACCCTACCTAATAGGATTGTTGTTTCTCCAATGTGTCAATATTCTGCCCAAGATGGCTTCGCAAATAATTGGCATTTGGTACATTTAGGTCAATATGCTATTGGTAAAGCAGGCGCAATAATTCAGGAGGCAGCCGCTGTTAGTCCAAAAGGTAGGATAACTTATAGTGATCTAGGAATTTGGAAGGATGAACACATAGAGAAATATAAAGAAATTACTGATTTTATAAAACAGCAAGGAAGTATACCTGGAATTCAGCTTGCTCACGCAGGTCGAAAAGCAAGTTGTGATAAACCTTGGATTTCCAGAAAACAAATTAGTCCAGATCAACCAAGTGGTTGGCAAACTATTTCCTGCAGTCCAATTGGCTATCACTCTACAGACCATGCACCACTACAGATGAGTAGTTCTGATATTAAGCAACTTATTCAAGATTTTAAAAATGCAGCCATTCGAGCAGTAAAGTCTGGTTATCAAATTATTGAATTACACGCTGCTCATGGCTATTTATTACACCAGTTTTTAAGTCCTTTAACTAACAAAAGAGAAGATCATTATGGTGGAAGCTTCGAAAATAGAATACGACTATTATTAGAGATAGTCCAAGAAGTATCCACTGTATTAACAACACAAAGCCTTTGGTTGAGAATTTCCGCTACAGATTGGGCGGATAATGGTTGGGACCTAAAACAAAGTATTGAGCTTTGTAAACGATTAGAACCTACCAAAGTAGAAGTAATTGATGTAAGTACTGGTGGATTAGTAGATTGGCAAAAAATAGAAGCAGTTAAAGAATATCAAGTTCCATTTGCAACACAAATTAAAGAAAATACCACATTAACCGTTGGTACAGTAGGATTACTTACTGAACCAAAACAGATAGAAGAAATACTGCAAAGCAATAAAGCAGATATTATTCTAATAGGTAGAGAGTTTTTAAGAGACCCTCATTTTGCTTTAAGAGCAGCAAAGGAACTAGAAGTGGATATTACATGGCCAAATCAATATGAAAGAGCAAAAAATTAAAAATACGTTATAAACTAAAATTACTCATGAAGAAAAGCTTAATCGCCCTATCTATTGGAGGATTAGCAATTGGTATGACAGAATTCTCTATGATGGGATTACTACCAGAAATTGCTAATAGCCTTGACATCTCAATTCCTAAAGCAGGAAATTTCATTTCGACTTATGCCTTAGGAGTTGTTGTAGGAGCTCCATTGATAGTGATGTTTTCCCATAGATATGCACCACAAAAAGTACTAATGTCTTTGATGTTATTATTTTCTATGTTTCATACCTTGTTTATCCTATCACCTAATTACCATACTTTACTTCTAACACGCTTTTTGTCTGGATTACCACATGGAGCATTTTTTGGTATTGGTTCTGTTGTAGCAACCCAATTGGCTGATAAAGGCAAACAAGCACAAGCTGTTTCTATCATGTTTGCGGGCTTAACTACGGCTAATTTAATAGGTGTTCCATTGACTACATATATTGGTCAAATATCCTCTTGGCGTATCGCTTATACTATAATAGCCTCACTAGGATTGTTCACAACTTTAGCTATTTATTTTTGGGTACCAAAAATAGAAAGAAGTACAGATAAAAACCTATCAACTCAATTTGCTTTCTTTAAAACTCGTTTAGCTTGGGTTTTAATTTCACTTATCTCCATTGGAACGGCAGGATTATTTGCATGGATGTCTTATATATCTCCAATGATGACTCAGGTAGCACTTATCCCTGAGGCAAATATCCCTATTATTATGACCTTAGTCGGACTTGGAATGTTCCTTGGTAACTTTGTAGGTGGAAAAATAGCAGATACTTTTGAGCCTTCAAAAGCAGTAATAATCTCCTTTAGTGCTATGGCATTATGTTTAGTTATAGTTTACTTTACAGTACACATTCAGTGGATGGCATATACCATGGCTTTAATCACAGGACTAGTTGCCTTTACTATCGGCTCCCCACTTCAAATGATGTTAATCAAAAATGCAAAAGGATCGGAGCTATTAGCTGCCTCTGCAGGACAAGCTTGTTTTAATATTGGTAATGCCTTAGGAGCATTTTTAGGAGGAATCCCATTAACTTTAGGGTTTGCGGCAAATACACCAGAACTAGTAGGTGCTGGAATGGCCATAATAGGATCATTTTTAGCAGTTACCTTTATGCAGATGCAAAAAAGTCAAAACATTTTGACACAAGAAAAATAATATTTTATTTTATTAGCATTGCTTATATGCAGCATTGCTAATAACTTCATAAATTTGTAAAAAAAAACAGCAATGTATAGAACTAATAATTGTGGAGCCTTAAGAGCTTCCGATATAAATACAGAAGTTACCTTATCGGGATGGGTTAGTAAACATCGTGATAAAGGTTTTATGATTTGGGTAGATTTACGTGATCGCTATGGGATTACTCAATTAATTTTTGATGCGGAAAGAACCGACAAAGAAGTATTTGATAAAGCCAAACACTTAGGTCGTGAATTCGTAATTCAAGTGACTGGAAAAGTGATTGAAAGAGCTTCAAAAAACCCAAATATTCCTACAGGAGATATAGAGATTTTAGTTACTTCTTTAACTATTTTAAACGAATCTAGCGTACCTCCTTTCACAATAGAGGATGAGACAGACGGTGGAGAAGATATCCGAATGAAATATAGATATCTTGACATTCGTAGAAATCCAGTTAAAAACAATCTACTTTTTAGACATAAAGTTGCGCAAGAAGTTAGAAACTATCTGTCTAATCAAGATTTTTGCGAAGTAGAGACTCCTTATTTAATTAGTTCAACTCCTGAAGGTGCTAGAGACTTTATAGTTCCTTCAAGAATGAATCCAGGAGAGTTTTACGCATTACCTCAATCTCCACAAACTTTCAAGCAACTACTTATGGTAGGTGGAATGGATAAGTATTTCCAAATCGTGAAATGTTTTAGAGATGAAGACCTTCGTGCGGATAGACAACCTGAGTTTACTCAAATAGACTGTGAGATGGCATTTGTTACTCAAGAAGATGTTATGAACACTTTTGAGGGAATGACTAAGCATTTACTAAAATCAACACATGGTTTAGAAGTAGGAGACTTCCCACGTATGACTTACCATGAAGCTATGCAAAAATATGGGAACGACAAACCAGATATTCGATTTGGTATGGAATTCGCTGAATTAAACCAAGTAGCTAAACATAAAGAATTCCCTGTATTCAATGCAGCTGAATTAGTAGTTGCAATCGCTGTACCTGGAGCTGCTAGTTATACTAGAAAAGAAATTGATGGCTTAATTAACTGGGTGAAAAGACCACAAGTAGGAGCTCTTGGAATGGTTTATTGTAAATATGAACTTGATGGAAGCTTTAAATCTTCAGTAGATAAATTCTATGACCAAGAGGATTTAAAGAAATGGGCTGAATTAACTGGTGCTAATCCAGGAGATCTTATATTAGTTCTTTCTGGAGAAACAGATAAAACTAGATCTCAAATGAGTGCCTTAAGAATGGAATTAGGTAATCGACTTGGTTTAAGAAAATCCAATGAATTCGCACCATTATGGGTAGTAGACTTCCCTCTATTTGAATGGGATGAAGAAGCAGGAAGATACTTTGCAATGCACCATCCATTTACTTCTCCTAAGCTAGAAGACATTCCATTATTAGATACTGACCCTGGAAAAGTTAGAGCTAATGCTTATGACTTAGTTTTAAATGGTAATGAAATTGGAGGTGGTTCTATTCGTATTCACGATAAACAAACACAAGAACTAATGTTCAAACATTTAGGCTTTACTAAAGAAGAAGCACAAGAGCAGTTTGGCTTCCTTATGGATGCTTTCCAATATGGAGCGCCTCCTCATGGTGGTTTAGCATTTGGTTTAGACCGTTTAGTTGCAATTTTAGGTGGTCAAGAAACTATTCGTGACTTTATTGCTTTCCCTAAAAACAATTCAGGACGTGATATTATGATTGATGCTCCTTCAAAAGTACGTCCAGAGCAATTACAAGAATTACATATTACAGTTGAAAATAAACAATAGTTTTAAACTACAGTTTAAAATAATTAAAAAACCACTAACATAGTTAGTGGTTTTTTAATTGGTTTTTGGTTTTTAGTTTTATTACTATTTACCATTATAAGTGTTCATTGCGTTATTCAAACCTGCTAGTGCAAATTCTTGCACTGCTTTACTTGCCACTTCTAAACGTTCAGGTAAAGCTTCTAGCTCCTTATCATCCCAATTACCTAACACATAGTCGATCTGTTGACCTTTTTTGAACTCATCACTAATTCCAAATCGAAAACGAGGATAATTGGAGGTATTCAATACAGCTTGTGTATTCTTTAATCCATTATGTCCACCATCAGAACCTTTGGCCTTTATTCTAATTGTTCCAAAGCTCAGGTTTAAATCATCTGTAATAACCAACAAGTTTTCCAATGGAATCTTCTCTTTTTCCAACCAGTGTTGAATTGCTTTACCACTTAAATTCATATAAGTATTAGGCTTTAAAAGTAATAAAGTCCTTCCTTTAATTCTAACTTCCGACATAGCACCAAACTTAACACTACTCCAATCACCACCTAATTCATGTGCGATCTTATCCACCACTTTAAAGCCGATATTATGCCGAGTATGAATATACTCCGCTCCTATATTTCCAAGTCCTACAATTAAAAACTTTTTCATTCTCACCGTTTTTACAATATCCTACAAAAGTAGGTTTTCTAGATAAGTTGTACAAATATTGCTTAACACAAACAAAAAAGCACCTATGAAAACATAGGTGCTTAATATGATAATTTTTTTTCGAAAAAAAATTATTTTTTCTTAGGTGCTGCTTTAGCTGCTTTAGCTGCTTCTTGAGCTGCTTTCATAGCCGCACGAGAGATTCTAACTTGACATACTACGGTATTGTCTGGGTGTAATACTTTAAAGTTATCCGTTGGGATATCAGTAACGTATAATTTATTACCCATTTCTAAGTTAGAAATGTTAGCAACAACAACGTCTGGTAAATTAGCTGGTAAAGCTCTAACTTTTAACTTACGAGAGTTTAAGTTAAGAACCCCTCCTGCCATTACACCTGGAGATTTACCTTCAACTTTTACAGGAACTTCTAAAGTAATTTCTTTATCATCATGTAACTGATAGAAGTCAACGTGTAAAATATTGTCAGTAACTGGGTGGTACTGAATATCTTGCAAAATTGCATTGAAAGTCTTTCCACCTTCTAATTCAACTACAACAGTGTGTACATTTGGAGTGTATACCAATCCTTTGAACGCTTTTTCTTCTGCTGTAAAGTGTACAGCTGGTTCAGTTCCTCCGTATATCACGCAAGGTACCATTCCAGCATTACGTAAGGCTTTAGTAGCTACTTTACCTACGCTTTCTCTTTCTGATCCTTTAATTGTAATTGATTTCATCTCAATAAATATTTAATAAATTAATAAATTTCTTACATTACAAATGTCTTGCTAATAGACTCATTTGAATTTACATTGTGCATAACCTCGGCGAATAATGGTGCACAGCTAAGTACTTTAATTTTGTCGCAAGGTTTTTTAAGAGGAATAGAATCTGTTACTATTAACTCTTGGATAGATGACTCTTCTATCTTTTCATAAGCACTTCCTGATAAAATAGCATGTGTACAGATAGCTCGAACGCTTAATGCACCCTTTTCAATCATCATATCTGCCGCTTTAGCTAATGTTCCTCCAGTATCAATCATATCATCTACTAGAATTACATTTCGACCTTTCACATCCCCTATCAACTCCATTGTGTCGATAATGTTTGCTTCCTTACGTTGTTTGTAGCAAATAACTACACCTGAATTTAAGAACTTAGAATAAGCATATGCTCTCTTAGAACCACCCATATCAGGAGAAGCAATAGTTAAGTTTTCAATATTCAAGCTCTTTACATATGGCAAGAAAATAGTTGATGCATACAAATGATCTACCGGTCTTTCGAAAAACCCTTGGATTTGATCTGCGTGCAAGTCCATTGTCATGATACGAGTCGCACCTGCGCTTTCAAGTAGTTTGGCAACTAATTTCGCTCCAATTGGAACTCTTGGTTTGTCCTTTCTATCTTGTCTAGCCCATCCAAAATAAGGAATAACGGCAGTAATGTGTCTAGCTGATGCGCGCTTAGCAGCATCACACATTAGTAACAATTCCATCAGATTATCTGATGACGGAAACGTTGAACAAACTAAGAAGACTCTTCGTCCTCTAATAGATTCCTCGAATGAAGGTTGAAACTCTCCATCACTATAGTGAGATAAAGTAACCTTACCTAGTTCTATTCCGTATGCTTTGGCAATTTTCTCTGCTAACTCGACGCTTTGAGAACATGCAAATATTTTTGCTTCTGGTTCGAAATTTGACATTTGTATAATTAGTTGTTATGTTGCTAGTTAAGACTTAGTGTTGTTTCTAAGCGAATGCAAATTTATAAAATATATATTGACTAAACGATTTTTTTTTAAAATTTTCTTTGAACTTAATTTTTTTTATTTACATTTGTACCCACAAACAATCCTACTAAGCCCGGATGGCGGAATTGGTAGACGCGCACGACTCAAACTCGTGTTCCTTGGAGTGTGGGTTCGATTCCCACTCCGGGCACAAAAAACCCTAATTACTGAAGTAATTAGGGTTTTTTTATTCCTATAAGCTTCCATTACTACTATTGATTACAAAATAGCTTACTATAAAAAACATCCCTTTATAGTAGTAACTTGTACCTATAAAGGGATTATTATATTATTATACTTGATCTGCAGAAGGCCCATACATGCCAGGAATAGGTATATCTAATAAACGTAGATAAACACTTAATTGCCCTCTATGATGATAAATATGGTTATTAACAACAAATCTATTTGCACTAAACTTAGGTACATTCATAATAACATGATCACCAGAACGCAATTCCCAAGTCTTTGACCAATCAAAATCTGACTTCTCTTTCAATAAAGCTTTAACTTCTTTACCATAATTGTCTAATAAAGACAATAATTCTTTCTTACTTGTAAGACTCAAAGGCTTATATTGTGTTTGTAAATCAAAGCTAGAGTCATTCATAATACTCTTGGTCCATAAAGATAACTCTACAATATGCTTGGCTAAATCACCTAACATCATAGATTTTGCATGAGGCTTCCAATTCCATTGATCTTCAGGAATACAAGAAATCAATTTCTTTGTGCTTTCTAGCTCATTCTCAAATTCGAATAAAAATTCTTCACTTTTTGTCATTTCTAAAAGGTATTAAATTAAAATATTCAATACTCTAAAGTTACAACTAAAAACCAATTATCCCTTTAGAAAACTTTACCTTTACCAAAAATATAGTATAAAAAATATAGTATAAAAATGACTAGTAATAATAGCAACTACATGTCCTATGAACAGGCAATAAATAAACTTGAATATTACTGTGCTTACCAAGAACGTTGCCATAAAGAAGTTATCAACAAGTTATACACATTAAAAATTGCATCAACAATGCATGATGAAATAATAGTACATTTAATAGAAAACAATTTCTTAAACGAAGAACGCTTTGCTACGAGCTTTGCTAGGGGAAAACATCGTATTAGTGGTTGGGGTAAAAATAGGATCGTTACAGAGCTTAAAATAAGAAACATATCCGCTTTCCTAATAAAAAAAGCACTTAAAGAAATAGATGATACTATGTATTATCAAACATTGGAAAAAATATCACGTCAAAGATGGGAAAACCTCAATGATCAAGATGTTGAGAAGAAAAAAACAAAGCTAATGGGCTATTTACATAGAAAAGGTTACGAGTATGATCTCATTCAAGATATGCTATTAGAACTACTTAAAAGAGATTAGATTATAATTAACTACTTATCCATAAAAGATGAAGTAGTTTTTTTTTGAGTTTACTCCAAAAAAAAATCCCCAACATAAACATGTTGAGGATTTTTTAAAAGAAGGGCGGTGTCATACTCTCCCACTGGTTAGCAGTACCATCTGCGCAAGCGGGCTTAACTTCTCTGTTCGAAATGGGAAGAGGTGAGCCCCGCTGCAATAACCACCCTAAATCGGTTGTCATCACTTTAGGATAAC
>NZ_JBTXLS010000032.1:0-34365 GCF_054871665.1 Myroides sp. LJL115
TTAAATTAGATATATAAATCAAATCTTGCGATTTGCCTTACTCTTTGTTAAATTTTGCTGTCAATCCAATATGTCTATGAACGTGTCTTCAATGTTGCGCTTATCTCTCAAAGCGGTTGCAAAAGTAATACTTTATTTCAAACTACCAAAGAAATTTCGAAAATTTTTATTTTTTTAATTTCTTGTCAGCCCTTGTATTTCCTAAAGCGGACTGCAAAGATACCACCTTATTTTTTCATTATCCAAATTTATTTTTCTTAAAATTTCTTTAATGTTTTAAAAGGTAACTTTACTTCTCTTTATGTAAGATCGTCTTGCTTAATGCGGGTGCAAAAGTAGAAACTTATTCCTTACTTCCAAACTTTATACAAGCTTTTTTTAATTCTTTTTTACACATAAACCACAAGTACCTAAAAACAAACGTATTATATATTTAATTATTTTTTAGATTAGCAGCTAAATAATAAACACCCTATTCTTATTAAGAGAAAACAAAACTCCAGCAAAACTACCAAACACCCTGTGCAAGGTAAGCGCTACAACTATAAAATTAAAAATATCCCATAAAAAGGCCATTCCTCTTTGAGTCGCCCACAAACAGCTTTTCTAAAAATACAGTTTGTTTTCTCCTTATATATATTAAGTAGCTTTTTATTTAAAAATAAATAACTCTAAATTTGCATAAAATACAAATATCATGAGAAAAATATTTTTAACTATAGCAGCAGTCTTTGCACTACATGGATATAGCCAATCTCTAGAAATTATTCCTCTTGGAGTATATGGAGGTTCGGATGAAAGTAACTTATCTGCTTACTTAATAGGGGTAGAACAAAGCAACGCCTACTTAAGCTTAGATGCCGGAACTATAAGAAGTGGTATAAATAAAGCTATAGCCTTAAATACCTTTACTGAAGATGCTCAACATATACAGCGAAATTATATAAAAGGGTATTTTATAAGTCATGGCCACCTAGACCATCTTGCTGGATTAATTATCAACTCCCCTGAAGACTCCCCTAAACCTATCTATGGTTTTAGCCCAGTTATAGAAGTGCTTACAAAAAATTATTTTACAAATGCAGCATGGGCCAATTTTGCAGATCAAGGTGAAGCTCCAATAATAGGAAAATACAACTACACAGCTTTAGACCAAATGCAAGAGTTCCCCATTGCAAATACAACTATGACAGCTAAAGCTTATACTCTTAGTCATGTTAACCCTCAAACAAGTTCTGCGTTATTAATCAATAACAACAATAAGCAATATGTACTTTACTTTGGAGATACTGGAGCAGATCGCATAGAGAAAACAAATCACCTAGATATAATATGGAAAGATATTGCACCTTTAATAATAGAAGATAAACTAAAAAACATTTTAATAGAAGTATCCTTCCCAAATGAACAACCCGAAAATGCACTATACGGGCATTTAACCCCGAAGTTACTTCAAGAGGAATTAAATAACTTAGCCACTTATACCACTAAGGAGAAATTAAAAGGAATCAACATTATTGTAACTCATTTAAAACCCTCTCAAAATTCCATTGAAATAATCAAAAACCAACTATACAAAGACAATCCATTAGATGTAAATTACATTTTCCCAATACAAGGAGAAAAAATATCCCTATAAAAATAAAAAATGGGCGACTCTAAAATTGAGTCGCCCATTTTTTTATATTACCCATTAAAGGAATTAAGCTCTATTGTTTCTTTGGAGCTATAAATTTTCCAAAAAAGAAAACTACTCCAAATGCTAGTGCCGAAGGAATAAGCCATGGAACATCATAAGAAGCTAAAGGAATAACATTAACTATTTTATTAACCATAGCACTATACTCTACATTACCATACCCTAAGGCTACACTTCCACTAAAAGAGAATAACGACAAAATCGTTGTCATCAAAATAGCTGCCACAAAAGGTGCTTTTCTATATACTACTTTACCAAACACAACCATATATAGGACTAATGTTAAAGTAATCGGATAGATTACTCCTAAGAAAGGTCCCGCGTACTCAATAATTTTATCTACACCCTCTACAGCTAATACCGCAGAAAATACACAAGTTAAAATTACAACTAGACGGTAACTAAGTCTCCCTTTAGTTAAACTATGGAAGAAAGTACCCGTAGCACAAACAAGAGCAATAGCAGTAGTTAAACATGCTAAAGCGATACAAAGCGCTAAAACTAAAGTACCAGATTTCCCTAGTAATCCATTAGATATGTGTAGTAATAATTCTGTTCGTTTTAAACTTCCTGAATATTCATAACCTGATGTTACTCCTAAGTATACTAAACCTCCGTAAATAAAAAGCAAACAAAACATTGCGATAAAACCAGACAATAAAGTAACATTTGTCTTCTCACTCATTTTAACGTACCCCTTACTTTTTACTGCAGTAATGATAATACCGGCATAAATCACCGAGGCCAATACATCTAAAGTTTGATATCCTTCTGTAAATCCTATTCTAAAGGCTTCTGGATTTTTCAAATCCGCCAACATAGCAGGATCAATTGGATTAGTAATACCAATAACAAGTAACCAAATTAGGATGATTAATAATAAAGGGGTTAGATATTTCCCAATAATATCTACCACTTTAGAAGGTGATATACTCAAAAGAGCTGTTACAGCAAAGAAAACTATTGAAGAAATAATAGCCCCCATCCCAGGATCCATCGAAGGAAAAACGGATAATACTCCGATTTCATAAGTAGTTGCTGCCGTTCTTGGAATTGCCACTAATGGACCAATACTCAAAATAATAGCCGTAGCTAAAATCCATCCTAGAGTACTATTGATACGCTTTCCTAAATCTGTAAAACTATCTCCAGAGAATAGTACAGCCAAAATACCAAGGAAAGGACCTAAAATAGCAGTTATAGAAAAACCAGCTACAGCGAAACTCCAGTCGCTACCAGTCATCAGTCCAATAATTGGAGGTAGTATTATATTACCAGCTCCGAAAAACATTGCAAATAATGCAAAACCTATTGTGGTTGCATCAGAATATCGCTTAAATCTCATCTAAATATTTAATTATTTCCCCTAGATAAACATGTAGTCTTATATACAGACAACTACAAGAGGTATTAATAAAGAAAAAAGTGTCTAAAACACACTTTTTGTACAAACAAGAGCACAATATAGGAAAATAATAAAAATATAAACTACACTTATCTTAGTTTTCTGTCTTTTTATCCCGACACATTACTAACAATTAATAAAGTTTTTTAACACTAATGCAATTTTATTACAAAAAGACTATACCTCTATTTAAAATAAACAAAACCCAAAAAACAAGACTAAAAGAGCAGTTATTTTATCAATAAACTAGAATTAAAGAGCATTAAGTTTAAATTATGTTTTTATAAAGTCTCTAAAGAAATATTAACATAATTACAAACTTGCAAATGAAACACCAATTTCACCCTAATAAACTCAAAAAAATACTTTTTTCAACTATAGACAAGAATTCCTATTTAGACCAATAAAATACGAGTAAAATCTATAAAATTTCGCCTAAAAAAGAAAGAAACAGAAAACTAAAAAGTGATAAAATATTCCTGTGCAAAATAAACTTATCTTTCTTTTGGTTCTTATTACCATAAAGAACTGCCAATAATTGTCTTAAAACTGTAGGGTATTCAAAAGTAACAACTCACCTACTCCAAAAACACTATTATAAATAATTCGGGTACTGACCTAAAGACAAAACCAAATCTTCCATGTATAAAAATACTTCTATTGGTAACGAAGAGCTTTAACAACGGTTATTTTAGTAATTAAATAAGAAGGAATTAATAAAACTAACATGGAAATAACAATCACTCCTAAATTCAACAGCAGCACATGCCAAAAACTTAGTAGCACAGGAGCTTGACTAACATAATAAGAAGCAGGGTCTAAAGTAATGACACCAAAATGCTTCTGAATCAATAAAAGGGACAGACCAATTATGTTACCATAAAAAAGTCCTTTGATAATTAAATAGGAAGCATTGTATAAAAATATCTTTCGAATACTCCAATTATTGGCCCCTAAGGCCTTAAGGATTCCAATCATTTGGGTTCTCTCCAAAATTAAAACCAATAGAGCAACAATCATATTAATAGATGCTACTATTACCATAATAACTATGATAACTAGAATATTAAAGTCAAACATATCAATCCAACTAAATATATTGGCATATTTATCCATGACTGTCTTGCTATCCACTATGGAAGGAAGCTCTAGATACACCTTGTCTCCTATAGTTTGTATTTGATCAAAATCATCAATTAATAACTCAAAGCCTCCTATTTGATTAGGCTTCCATCTATTTAATCGTTGAACATGACGCAAATCCCCTAAAACAACACTAGCATCAAATTGCTGTATACCTGAACTATATATACCAACAATTTCAAATTGTCTTACTAATGGGACTTTATTACCCCATTCTTTCATAAAGTAGGTAGTAATTTTATCTCCTAACTTTAAATTTAAACGGTCAGCAATAAACTGAGATAACAATACCTCATTGCTCATTTGTATGGTTAGATTAGGTAACCTACCTTGTACAAGATATTCTTGCATAGGAGTAAAATCATAAATAGAGTCTACTCCTTTGTATACAATCCCTTCAAAATAGTCAGCAGTACGTATTATCCCAGCAATACTGGCAAAAGGAGCTATATTCTTAATCCCCTTTATATTTTGGAAGTCATTATATTTACTAAGGTCTCTCTCTAAAGGAACTAAAGTGATATCACTTGCATTGTTATCGTAATTAGTTACTACAATATGTCCACTAAAAGCAGAAATCTTTTCCCTAATCTTATATTTTAATCCAAGTCCTGTGGAAATTGAAACAAGCATCATAATAATTCCTAAAGCAATTGCTGTAATTGCAATTTTAATTATTGGAGCAGATATACTACTTTTATAGTTTTTAGTAGTAACAAGTCGTTTGGTTATAAAATATTCTAATTTCAAGGTATGGTAGTATCTAATTCAATGTTCAAAAATACAGTTTTATTTTTAGTCTTTACATTGCTTTTTAGCGTTAATGTAAAATCACAGCAAAATCCTTTCTCTTCAAGTGCGACTCCAATGGAAACAATTGTTGTAGGAGCTCAACAAATAGATCTTTATGCAGATCTATTAAAAGGTAAGAAAGTAGCTATACTCACCAATCAAACTGGTATTGTTAATCAAGAGGATAAGCAAATATCTACAGTGGATTTCTTATTAAACAACCAGGTGGAATTAATAAAAATTTTCGCCCCTGAACATGGTTTTAGAGGAACAGCCGATGCCGGAGAACATGTAAAAGACTCTAAAGACCCTATAACAGGATTACCGGTAATATCCTTATATGGAAGCAATAAAAAGCCAACCAAAGAACAACTTGACTCGGTTGAAGTAATGCTTTTCGACTTGCAAGACGTAGGTGCTAGGTTTTACACTTATATCAGTTCTTTACATTATTTAATGCAAGCCTGTGCGCAAAACAACATACCTGTAATAGTTTTAGACCGTCCAAATCCAAATATTCACATCATTGATGGTCCAACCCTAGAGATGAAAAACACAAGCTTTGTTGGAATGCACCCTATACCTACTATGCATGGTATGACAATGGGAGAATATGCCAAAATGATTAATGGACAAAATTGGATACAAACTGACACATCTTGTGATCTAACTGTTATTCCGTGCTTGAATTACACTAGAAGTACTAAATATTCGCTTCCCGTTGCGCCTTCTCCTAATTTACCTAATGATAAATCCATCGACTTATATGCTAGTTTATGCTTTTTTGAAGGAACCAATGTTTCTAGCGGAAGAGGAACAAACCTACAGTTCCAAATATATGGAAGTCCACATTTAGAAAATATGCCTTTTAGTTTTACACCTGTTTCTAATCCAGGAGCAAAGCATCCAATGAATCAAAATAAACTTTGTCATGGAGAAAACCTACAAAACACTGCCCCATTAGATCAATTAGAAATAAAATGGCTTATCAAAGCTTATCAAAACAGTAAGTTAAAAGACAAATTCTTCAACAACTTCTTTACAAAACTTGCAGGTACTACAGAATTAGAACAGCAAATAAAACAAAATGTGAGCGAAAAGCAAATTAGAGCATCTTGGATTAAAGGTTTAGAGGATTTCAAAGCATTACGACAACCATATTTGATTTATAACTAACATTGAAAATACCTAAAACCACCTATCTATCCCAGAAAGCATACTTAGTAATAGGTATTGTAATACTACTTATAACTATAGGGGCTTTATTCATCCTTAGCTATTCCATTACAAAGAATAGCCAGCAGAACTATACCTATATAACAAAGAAAAACTTTACCAATAAGCTAAAGTCTTTAGAGATAGAATTCAAAAAAATTGATAATTATCTAAGCTCTTTAGATACCATAAGCTACTATGCACATAGAAAGGACTTATCAAAGAACTTTGAAATTATTAACCAAGTATATACTCCTGGAGATTATATTTCTTTGAATTGGTACATCATAGTAGGTAAAGACAATACCCCTGTACAATGGTATACTGCTACCGACCAAGCCTATATTCCCTCTATGTATATGGATCTAGTAAAAAACGACCCAACAAATAATTCTGCAGTTTTAGTACAACAAGATAACAAAGCACAGTGGTTACTTTACCGTCAAGTAGAACTACCCGATCAATTAAGAATTTTCTATGGAATTACAGTAGATTTAAATAACCTACATACTTACCTAGCCGATGTAGATGCCACTAATGCCAATTATGCCTTTATTTTCACCAAGAATGGTTTGTGTATTTACCATCCTGACACTAACTTATTAGGAGCAAACTTATTTGAAAAAGGCATTATAAACGAGAAGGACACCATTAATTCTCAACAAACTAATGAACTAGAGGTAAGAGAATCGGAATACCTTAAATTGGACATTATACGATTTTTAGCGCCATTTAAAAGCGATAATCTTTCGGGATACATCATGGTTAATTTCCCAAAATTCAATGCAGATGATAACCTACAGCCCATAAAAAAAAGCACTACTTTAATTTTTATAACAGCAGTTGCAATCATAGTTATACTATTCTTTCTTTTTTTCCGTGCCAATAAAAGAGCACAGACTCAAAAAGAATTACTAGCCGTAGCCTATGAAAAGGTGGATAAAGAAAAAGCACTAGCAGAATTACAGCAGTTAAAAAACCAAATCAACCCTCATTTTCTATTCAATTCACTTAACTCCTTATACATGCTTATTAACATTGATGCTAATACGGCTACGGAATTCACTTTAAATTTGAGTAAGATTTATCGCTACCTTATACATCCACCAAGTACAAATATTGTAAGTGTAGAGCAAGAACTAAATTTCATAAAACAATATATTAATCTGCAAAAGATTCGTTTTAACCAAGAGCTAAAAATCAATATAATTGAGGAGGAGTCTTACAAAATAACGGATAAAATCCCTTTTTTGGCATTGCAAATCACCATAGAAAATGCACTTAAGCACAATATCGCAACCCTTGACAATCCATTAGTTATACAAATTATATTGCAAAATAATCAACTTTTAGTAACAAATAACTACCAACCTTTACACAATACTAAACACAGTGAAAACTTCGGGTTAAATTATCTTAAAACTATTTATGATTACTATAATGTTCCTAACTTTGCAGCCCAAATAAAAAGAGATGATTTTGTATGCGTATTACCGTTTATCCAACATTAGAATAAAACCGTTCACTCCCATATTAAAGCCATTCACTCCCTAAAATTTTTTACTCTAAGGATACCGTCTTAGTTTTAGGGCCTATAATTATAACTTACTATTGGAATGAACCAAAAATCGGTTAAACTAACTATCAGTGCTTTACTGTTTTGTTTTAGCTTTTTAACAGCCTACCCAAGCTTAGCTAACAACAAAAAAGCAACCCCGAAAGCTGACAAAGAGCTTACCAAAGAAAAAGATTCTACAGATACTAAAAAGAATAGCTATGCGGATCTTTTAAAGAAAGGTATTTACAAAAAAGGAATGTTCAACACTATCCAAGTAAAGACCGATATCTATTTTGAAATTCCCGATAGTTTATTAGATCGTCAATTTTTAATTGTTAATAAGCTTTCTCAAGTTCCTTTGGAAATTAATGATGCTGGAGCAAATAAAGGGATGAACTACGAAAATAAATTAATTACTTTTCACAAAGATACTCTTGCAAATAAAATTTGGGTGAAAACACAAAATCCACGTGTTTCTTCTCCAATAGATGATGCTATTACTGAGTCGGTTAAAAACAACTTTATTGAATCAGTTTTAGAGGTTTTTGATATTGAAGCAAAAAATGCAGATTCCACTGCTACAGTAATTAAAGTAAATAAAGTTTTTGATGGAAATCAAAAAAGCTTTAATGACGTTTTAGCAGGATTAGGGTTACCTACTTCTATTAAAACTAACCTTTCTTATATTGAAGCTGTAAAAACCTTTGAAAAAAACCTTGTAGTAAAATCTCTATTAACTACAACTGTTAATGAAGGTACAGGAGACATGGCTGTTTCATTAGGAGTAACTACAAATATCGTATTACTGTCTAAAGAACCAATGAAGCCAAGAATAGCAGATAAACGCGTTGGATATTTTACAGAACAGAACTGGCTCTTCACCGATGAACAGCACAAAATGGAATCTAGAGAGTTTATCACAAAATGGAATCTAGAGCCTAAAGAGCAAGACATTGAAAGATACTTAAAAGGAGAATTAGTAGAACCTAAAAAGCCTATCGTATATTATATCGATCCAGCTACTCCTCCACAATGGAGACAAAAGATCAAAGATGGAGTAACCGATTGGCAAATTGCTTTTGAGCAAGCAGGTTTCAAAAACGCTATTATCGCTAAGGAACCAACAGAACAAGATGTAGATTTCGACATTGACGATGTACGCTACTCGGTAATTACCTATGCTGCTTCACCGAAGTCTAACGCTATGGGACCTTCAGTTATGGACCCAAGAAGTGGGGAAATTATCGAAGCTGATATTATTTGGTGGCATAATGTAATGACTTCGGTTCATGCTTGGATGAGAGTTCAAACAGGACCTATTGACCCAAAAGCAAGAGCAAACAAATTCTCTGATGATCACATGGGAGAAGCTATTCGCTTTATTTCTTCACATGAAGTAGGACATACCTTTGGATTAAAACACAACATGGGATCTTCCTTTGCATTCCCAGTAGACTCTCTTCGTTCCAAAACATTTACAGATAAAATGGGAGGAACTGCTCCTTCTATTATGGATTATGCTAGATATAATTATGTAGCACAACCAGGGGATGGTGTAACTGCAATTACTCCAAAAATTGGTTTATACGATAAATATGCTATCGAATGGGGATACCGTTGGTATCCAGATGCCGAAACAGAGAAAGAGGCCCTTAAAAAAATGATTGAAGATCATCAAGATGATCCAATCTATTTCTATGGGGAGCAGCAAAGCTACTTAAACACTATTGACCCAAGAAGTCAGAGTGAAGACCTTGGAGATGATGCGATGAAAGCCAGTACCTATGGTTTAAAAAACTTACAAATCGTAGTGGAAAATATTCTTCCTTGGACCTACGAACAAGGAAAAGATTACACAGAGGCTGGAAAATTACTTATGGCAAGTATTGGACAATGGCAAACTTACAACCAACATGTTTTAAATAATATAGGCGGGATTTACTTTGACCATGCTACTTATGGAAATAATAAAGACACTTATACACCAGTGCCATATGACACCCAAAAAAGAGCAGTAGAATATATAAGTGAGAATGTATTGACAATCCCAACATGGCTATTTTTCAACCCAGAGATTATCGACAAAACCTATGGTTTAAAATCTTCACCTGTTGGTCCGTTTGAATACTCTCCATATTCTTTAGCTAGGGAGTTGCAATACACGGCTATTTACTACATCTTAAGTGATCAAAGATTACTTCGCTTACTAGAGAATCAAGTAAAGCAAGAGCAAAATAAACAAGAGCTAAACTTTACGATTACTGACTTATTTGAAATGCTTAATCAGGCAATCTTCGAGAAGACAAATAAAAATAAGTCCTTAACTATCTTAGAGCGTATGACACAGAAAAACTATGTAGATGCATTAATTATAGATGTAAATAAGCTATTTGAAAAAACAAATAAAAAAGGATTACACGTAGAGACAAACCTAGGTTTCCCAACTATGTGTAATGCATTGCAAGAGGATAAAGCCATACGTAATATCAACTATGCAGTAATGAAAAGAGTATCAGAGGTAACAACTTATAAAAAAGGAGAGTTACTAAAGATTAAACAAACTCTTACAAAAAAGAAAAACATTAAAGATCCAGCTACAAAGGCACATTATGCTGACTTAATCAATAGAATTGACCAAGCATTGGATCTATAATAAATAAAACTAACTCACATTTTTATTAACTATCATGAAGAAATTTTTTCTTTTATTTACTCTGTTAATTTGTAGTGTTGCCTTTGCACAGCAACCTAGAATAATTACAGGTATTGTTCTTGATTCCGCAGACAAACTAGGCCTACCAGGTGCATCGGTAATTGTGGAAACCCAAAGCGTTTCCAATGAAACCTCCCACCAAGGAATCATAGAAAGCACCTCTATAGGTACAATCACAAACTACGATGGGGATTTCTCTTTAGAGGTTCCAGCCAATGCTAAAGCATTGCGCGTTAGTTTTATGGGCTACGAATCTAAAATAGTGCAATTAGGTTCAGCCACTCACTACTCTATTGTGTTGGGATATGATGACAATATGATGGATGAAGTAGTTATTACAGGTTACCAAACCATTGAAAAAAGAAAACTAACTAGTGCTGTAGCACAAATTGGAATGGATGCTATTGACCAATACGGAGTAGCAACTGTAGATAATATGTTACAAGGACAAGTAGCTGGTATGGCTGTATTAAATCAAACAGGAGCTCCTGGAGCACCTGCTAAAATTAGAATACGTGGTACCGCTTCTTTAAATGGTCCTCAAGACCCGCTTTGGGTTGTAGATGGTATGCCATTAGAGGGGAATGATGTTCCAAACTTTAATGACAAAGACAATATTGACCAATTACAAAACTATTCTATCGCTGGATTAAACCCAGATGATATTCAAGACATCACTATTTTAAAGGATGCTTCTGCTACAGCTATTTATGGTGCAAGAGCAGCTAATGGTGTAATTTTAGTTACTACAAAAAGAGGGAAAAAAGGGCAAATGCGCGTTAACTTTACCGCCAATACCTTTATTAATGAAAGACCTGATTTCAATAAATTAAATTTAATGAACGCTTCTGAAAAAGTGGACTTTGAATTAATGTTGGCATCTCGTTCTGACATCAATCATTTACGTACAGGACAAGGCGAAATCAGTAGAATATTAAATCAAACTGGAGAATTACAAAGTTTTAGAAATAATGGTCTACAAGGTTTATCTGCTTCAACTTTAGAAAGAATCAACCAACTTAGAGAAATAAATACACAGTGGGATAAATTACTATACCGCTCATCGGTTAACCAACAATATGGAGTTAATATCTCTGGAGGTACAGATCAATCAGATTACTATTTCTCTTTGGGATATTTTGATGAGCAAGGTGCTACTATTGGTACTGGTTTTGAGCGTTACAACTTAACATTCAAAAATAACTACCAATTAACAGATAAATTAGAGTTCGGAGCTGCTATTTTTGCTTCTCAAAGCAATAGATCTAGCTTTATCTCGGATATAGATGCTAATGTTAACCCATCGAACTATTCAAGAAACGTAAATCCATATTTACAACCTTTTGATGCAAACGGTGGTTATGTATATGACCCTGACATTCTAGGTTCGGAGGATTACTATGTTCCTTTTAACTTTTTAGAGGAGAGAAACAATTCTAAGTATAAATTGACTAACAAATCTATTAAAGCAGTATTTGACCTTAATTATCAAATTATTGATGATTTAAAACTTACTACTCAATTAGGTTTACAATTAGATGATAGCAATACAGAAAAGTATCAATCTCAAGATACCTATGGTACTAGAAAGTTCCGCCAAGGTACTAGATACTATGACAGTGCTAGTAAAGAAATGAAATACTTCTTACCAGAAGGTGGAATTATTGAAAACTTGTCCGATGATTTCTTTCAATACAACTGGAAGACAATGTTAAACTACAACACTGTATTTAACGACGTACATGAGCTAGATGTAATGGCTGGTATGGAAATTAGAAAAGAAGACCGTACTCAAATTAAAACTAAAGGTTTTGGATATGATGCCAATACTCTTACATCTAAGCCTATTATCTTCCCAGTAGGAACGGATTTTGCTACAGAAAAAAAATATGAAACCTATAAAAAAGGTAGAATTGAGAATGCTTATGCTTCTTTCTTTGGTACTGCATCCTATACTTATGATAGACGTTATACTGTATTTGGAAGTGTTAGATATGACGGTTCTAACCTTTTTGGAGTAGACCCTAAATATAGATACGTTCCACTATGGGCTATATCAGGTTCTTGGTTAGTAAGTAATGAGAAATTCATGCAAAACCAAGATATTATTTCTAATCTACGCCTAAGAGCTTCTTATGGTTTACAAGGAAATATTGACCGTACTACTTCTCCATTTTTAATTGGAGAATATAGAATGTCAACTATTTTACCTGGATATCCTGAAGGAAGTATTGCGGTAAACAATGCGCCAAATGGAACGCTTCGTTGGGAGAAAACAGCCAATACCAACTTTGGATTTGATCTTGGAGCATTTAACAACAGAGTATCTGTAGCTTTTGATATTTACAACAGAAAAAGTACGGACTTAATTGGACTAAAAGCTCTTCCATTAGAAACAGGATTTGAGTTCACTAATATGAACTGGGCGCAAGTTACTAACAAAGGTTTTGAGGTATCTCTAAGTACAAGAAATATCGCTAACCAAGACTTTAACTGGACAACTACTATCAACTTCGCTAAAAACGTAAGTAGAGTAGATAGAATCCAAGTTGGGGATAACGACTACTACCCATCTAGAGAAGGAAGACCTGTTAACTCTGTTTTTGTTATTAAAACAGCAGGTTTAGATGATAATGGTAATTTACTATTCTGGAAAGGGGATCAAAAAGTAAGTGGTGTAGAACTTTTCAAATTAAAAGATGCATGGGCAGATTTCTTACCAGGATATATGGTTACATCAGAATTAACTCCTGAAGAGTATAGAGATCTTTTTACTTATAAAGGAGATAATGATCCAAAGTTTACTGGAGGGATTATTAACAATTTCAGATATAAAAACTTTGATTTAACTATCTCAGCAGCCTTTAACTTGAAGCAAACAATTTTACGTCAGCCAAGTTATGAAAGTGCTTTTGTTGACCCAGGAAGAAATTACACAAAAGATGTCCTTAATATCTGGAGCCCACAAAACCCTAATGGGACATTACCAGGTATAACTGGAGATGATGCCTTTGACGGAACAGACAACTATATGCTTACTAAATTCTTTGGAGGTTTAGATAATGGTAATGCTTATAAATACTTAGATATTTGGGCAAAAGAAATTAGCTACCTTAGAATTAGTAGTATTCGTTTAGGTTATAATTTCCCACAAGCTATGCTAGATAAAGTAAGAATTAGCAACGCGCGTGTTAACATTGAGGCTAGAAACCTTTTTGTATTTGGTAGTAACTATGATGGGTATTTCGACCCAGAAACTTACGGTAACATTTACGCTCAACCGATCCAAAAGTCTGTATCTATTGGATTAAATGTAACTTTTTAGAAAGCTAGAACAATGAAAAAAATATACAAAATGCTTTGTGCACTATCTATTGTCTTTACCACAGCTAGCTGTGATAAATTCCTAGATATTCAACCACAAGGTCAAGTTATCCCAAAGTCAGTAAAAGAGTATAGAGAGTTTTTTCTTACCGCTTATGAAACCTATCCACAGCACAAGTCTTTATCTTCGATAAGAACCGATGAAGTTTTCTTATTAACTGGAGAGGAAGAATCTTTCTTTACCATTAGAGATATTTATATCTATAAGGATCAAGCTCAAGATAGATTAACAAGTGATTTTCCATATGAGGCTTTTTACAAGGCTATCTTCCATGCTAACTCTATTATTTTAAATGGGGTTAATACTATGGAAGAAGGCGTGGAAAAACAACAGCTTCTAGGAGAGGCCTATGGTATGAAAGCAATGGTGTACTTTGACTTAGTTAACCTTTATGCAAAACCTTACACCACTCAAGCGCAAGCCTCTTTAGATAGAGGTATCGTTATAGAGGACGAAGTGCAAATTGAGGAGAAAAAGGCTCCTTCTTCAGTGGAAAAAGTATATGAAGAAATTCATAAAAACATTGATAAGGCCTTAGAACATTTACAGATAGATGCCCACCAAACTGGAAAAAATTATCGTTTTTCTAAAATGAGTGTTTTAGCGTTACAAGCAAGAGTATACCTATACCAAAAAAGGTATGACAAAGCCTTAGAAAGCGCTAATAAGGTATTAGAGTTCAGAAGTGAGTTGCAAGACTTAAATAGCGACCTTACCTCTGTGGCTGATTTTACATCTGTAGAATCTATACAAGCTTTAGAACTTACTTTAAGTGGTAGCCATAGAAGTTCAATTCTTGTATCCCAAGATCTAATCCAAAGTTTTGACCAAGAGAACGATTTGCGATTTGCAATGTCTTTTGATAAGAGATGGGATAACAATTATGTAGTTAAAAAAGTTGGAGAGGCTCAAAATAAAGTTAGCTTTAGAACTTCAGAAATGTACATGATTAAAGCAGAAGCGCTTATAGAGGAAAAACAACTAGACCAAGCCAAGCAAACTCTAGAACAACTTTTAGTTAATCGTTATACTCCACAGGGATTTGCTAAAGTACAGGCTAAAATAAGTGCAATGGACGCTACTTCATTTAAAAAATATCTATTGGAAGAACGCTTTAGAGAATTCGCCTTTGAAGGACATAGATGGTTTGATTTACGTAGAGCTTATCAAAAACAAATCGAACACAAATTAGGAAGTGAAAGCTATTTCTTATTCGAAAACGACATAAGATATACCTTAGACTTCCCTAAGAAAGCAAAACAAAACAACCCACATTTATAGCCAAAATTAGATTCCCTAATTACCCCCCTTAAAAAACTACTCCTAGCCAGAGTAGTTTTTTTTTGGCCTTTTTTCTACCCTAAGTAGAAAATGGTTACTTTTACAGAAAATAAATGTATTTGACCAATGAAAATAGCCCTTATTGAAGATGAAAGCCTAGCAAGTGCTTACTTAAAAACACTTCTTCACAGGCAAACTATTTTACCCATTGATTCCATTACCATATTACCTAGTGTAAAGGAATCTATTGCTTATCTAAGTGAACAAACGGTAGATTTATTATTCATGGATATCCATCTTGGGGATGGCAAAAGTTTAGATATTTTTGAATCCGTAGACATAAGCTGCCCTATCATCTTTGTAACGGCATATGACTCCTACGCCATCCAAGTATTCAAACAATTCACCATTGATTATATCCTAAAACCCTTTAGTGAGCAGGAGCTTTTAGATGCCTTAAATAAATTCAAAAGCATCACACAAAGCTTTCAACACAATAATACCTTAGAGGCTCTATCAAACCTAGATAAAGATCAGCAAGAAAATTATAAAACCAGATTTCTAGTTCACTTAGGACATAAATTGAAATCGATTGAAGCTGCAGATATTGCCTATTTTTTTGCTCAAGGTAAACACCTTTTCATTACTACTTTGGATAATAAAACGTATATCTATAATGATACAATTAAGGGAGTGATAGGTAAATTAAACGAAGGAGATTTTTTTAAAATAAATAGAAAATATGTTATCCAAAGAAAGTCTATCTTAGAAATAATTAGGCATTCTTCGCAAAAAGTAGAGCTTATTTTACAACCTAAAATACAAGAGAGCGAAAGTATATTGGTAAGTAAAAACTTAATAAATAATTTTAAAGAATGGCTAGAATAATTCAATAAATTTTAGTACTTTTTATCCATTGTTTCTCTCAAAAGCTTTATATTTGAGACAAAGACAATTAAAAACGAATAATTATGAGTATACAAGACCGCATATTGGCATTTGTGGATAGAATTCTAGACCTATTTAACATAATTAAAGGATATTTATCTAATGCTGTGGCATTTTTTGAAAAGTTGAAAAATGCAATCTTAGAATTAGTTTCCTATATGGGAGAAAGAATAGAAGATATTACAGAGGAAGATCTTCAAGTATTAGAAGAAGAACACTTCTTTATCTAATACTTGAAAAACGTCTGTTATTTTAAAATAATTTTCTTTTTCATCTGCTCCACCACAGCAAAAGCTGCTGGACAGATACTAACGTTTTTAAGTGTTAGATCAGCGATTTGATTGAATTTCTTGCGATCTGTATGTGGATATTCCCTACATGCTTTAGGTCGTACATCATAGATCATACAATAGTTCTGTGCATCTAAAAAGGTGCAAGGCACACTTTGTAATACGAAATCATTATCCTCATCAATTCTCAAATACTTTTGAGTAAATTGGTGAGGTTTCATTTTTAAATACTTAGCTATTCGCTCAATATCCGCATTTGTAAATAATGGACCTGTTGTTTTACAGCAATTGGCGCACTTCAAACAATCTGTATTGTCAAATACTTTCTGGTGAATCTCCTGCATTTGATAATCTAAATCCTTTGGTGGCTTCTTTTTTAGCTTATCTAAATACTTTTTATTCTCGTTATGCTTATCTTTGGCATTTCTACCAAGGTCCTTAAGTATTTTATCCATCTAAATTTATTTGGATACAAATTTACCAAAACCCGAATTAAAATTGCAATAAAATTTTACCCCATGAAAGATCTTTTAGGTCAGGCTATCTTAGACTACCAAACCAACAATAATCCACAGGACATTTTCACCTCTACAGACATTTCAGAGGAAGAAGTAATGGAAATAGCTTATTTGTTTAGAACCTATAAGCAAATGCCTAAAATAGAGCAGCTCGCTTTAGATATGGCTAAAGGTAAAATACTTGATGTGGGTTGTGGCGCAGGCGCACATAGCTTGTACTTACAAAAAAAAGGCTTAGAAATCTACCCTATTGATATCTCTAGCAAAAGTATTGAAGCTTGTAAGCTACAAGGCATAAGCAATGCACAGTGTATAGATTTACTTGAAGTAAAGGAACAAAAATTTGATACTATTCTACTTTTAATGAATGGTACAGGAATTTTTGGTTATTTAAAGAACATTAGCCAATATTTAAGCCATTTAAAGTCCTTATTACAGCCTAATGGGCAAATACTAATAGATAGCTGTGATTTGATCTATATGTTCGATAAACAGCCTGATGGTAGTGTTTGGATACCTATGCAAGACAAGGATTATTATGGAGAATTAAGTTTTACTCTTCGTTATAAAAATCAAATTAGCCCATCTTTCCCATGGCTATATTTGGATTATAATACTTTGTCTAATGCTGCTTTTGGCAACGGATTAAAGTGCGAATTAATCTATCAAGGAGATTCGGACGACTATCTAGCAAGATTGACCTTGTAATTAGTAAACCAACAAGATATCCGACAAAAAAAGGAAAGCCTTCAAATTAACTTGAAGGCTTTCCTTTTTTATATCTACTTATAAAAAGCATTAAGGAATATCTAAATACTTATGGGTTTGTACAGAAATTTTCCATTTTGGATTATTCTTTACATATTCTATTACTAGTGGCCCCATTTCATGTCTCTTACTCCATTCTACTTGTAAAAGTAAAAGTGCATCAGGATTTACTTTACTTGCTTGTTGCTCAGCAAAAATAAAATCATGGTTATTATAAACAATTATTTTTAGTTCATTGGCCGCATCGTATACACTCTGGGTTGGTAATTTAGCTTTCTTAGGGGAAAGACATATCCAATCAAAATCTCCACTTAATTCATAAGCTCCAGAGGTTTCAATATTTGTCTGCATTCCTTTTGCTTTAAGCTCTTTGGTAAGATAATCTAAGTTATACATCAAAGGCTCTCCTCCAGTAATTACAGCTAGTTTAGCTTGTTTACTTGCACTAGCAACTATTGTATCTACTTTGGTTAAAGGATGAAGCTCTGCATCCCAGCTTTCTTTAACGTCACACCAGTGACAACCAACATCGCACCCACCTAGACGAATAAAATAGGCTGCATGCCCACTATAATATCCCTCTCCTTGAATGGTGTAAAACTCCTCCATTAATGGGAGAACCTCCCCTTTTTCTAATTCGGTATTTACCTGTTGTTTTAGCATTGTACTTGTTTGTAAAAGTTGCAAAGATACGCTTTATTCCAACTCAAAAGTTTTAATAAAATCAAAAAAAACTTTCCCTATAAACAGCACATTACCCTTCCCTTATACACTTTTACATACCATCTAAAGCATGTATTGTTTTCAAGGCATATTCATTGGTATTATCTAATCCTAAAGTCATATTAAAGGACTCTATTGCTTTTTGCTTTTGATCGCTATTAGCATAATAGCTACCTAACCAATTATAAGCTTCAATTAAACGAGCAGTATCGGTTTTATCTGGTAACTTCTCCGACTTTCTAAATTGATTTACGTAATTATCATATGCCTGGAATACCAATTGGTAATTAGCAGGATCTTCACTGATTAATCGATTTGCTCTAGCTTTATAAAAATTGGCCTCCCCAATAGAAGGGTTACTTTCTAAGCAAGCATCGAAATACTTGGTGGCCTGAGTTACATAATTGCCTTGGTCTTGCTCACTTTGGTCAGCTAAAGAATAATAACACAAACCAATATAATATAAATCGATTGCATAATTACTTCCTTTTTTATCCGTTGTAGCAATCTTAAATACTTCTATAGCTTTTTGGTACTCTTTTAATCTAAATAAACTAACACCTAGGGTGTTAAACTCCGAGCTAGTATTTTTATCCAGTGAAATGGCTTTATTTAAATACTCATAGGCTTTTTGCTGGTTTTGTTCTCCACTAGAAGTATCCAATAAATAACTGCTACCTAAAGCAAAATATACCTCTGAGGAAGACTCTTGGCTTTGTCCTAGATTCTTTTGTAAAAAACTTATTGCCTTAGAATAATCTCCTGCCTTATAGTAAGACTGGCCAATAAAAGCTGTCCAGTTAGCATCGCCAGATTCCTTTGAGGCTAGCTGATCCAAAAGAACAATAGCTTTACTAGGAGTAGAAGTATCTAATAAAAATGTTACGTAATCCTGCGTTGCAGAAATATCTGATGGGTTCTTAGTGCTATATTCTTGATAAGCTTTAGCTGCTTTAGCTTGCAAAGCGCTACTTTGTCCCTTGTCCTTTAAAGACCAGTGGTAGTAAGTATCTCCTAAGGCTTTATAGGCAGGTAAAAAACTAGGATCACTTTGGATAAGCTGTTCTAATTGACTACTTGCTTGACTATAACTACCAGATTTTTGTAAAATAAGACTTAAAGCTAACTTCGCAGCATTATTCTCTGGGTTAGTGGCAACAGCGTGTCTGAAATTATCATAGGCTGGCTGAACCTCCCCTTTACCTAAAAGCCCTTGTCCTAAAACATGAAATGCACTAGAATTTTGCACATCATCTTCCAAGACTTCATTGGCAATACTAATAGCCATATCATAGTTTGGATTCTCTCCCGTTAAATAACCTTGAGCAACGAGTAATTTTTGATCGTAATCTTTTCTCTTGATTTTACTTTGAGCTTTTGCAAAATTCAATATTGCACCTTGCGCATCTTTATTCAATAAATCAATTTGTCCGAGTCCAATATAATTTAAAGACCCAT
Source organism: Myroides sp. LJL115 (assembly GCF_054871665.1). Lineage (NCBI taxonomy): Bacteria > Pseudomonadati > Bacteroidota > Flavobacteriia > Flavobacteriales > Flavobacteriaceae > Myroides > Myroides sp. LJL115. The sequence goes on from NZ_JBTXLS010000032.1 coordinate 19,897, forward strand.
TGTCCTTTAGTTCTAATCCTTGTTTAAGGATAGTTTTAGCAGAATCTACCTGGTTTTGTTTTAAATAAAGATCGCCTAAATAATAATAATTAATACCCGAAGTAGGGTTTTGCTTAATTAACTCTTCTAACATGCTTTTAGCCTGTTGCAATTGACCATTATCCATAGCTTTTAAAGCTTGTGGTAAGTCTTGCGCCGTCAAAGTAGACATACTTGATAGTAAAGCAAGTATACCTACACTTAATAATCTTTTATTTTTCAACATATATGGTAGATATTTAATGGTTACAATGATTGTCTAACCACAAGTTCACGAGTTGGCGTTTTAAAAGGCACTAAACCGGATTTTAAAACAACTCTTTGACCTTTGTATCCTGCAATGTAAGATGCAAAACCTAAGCCCAAACCATTCTTCCCTTGTAGGTCAATGATATATAAATCTCTAGTTAAAGGATAATCCTTGGTAGCAATATTATTCTGAGTGGCTTTATAATACTTCCCATCGTTAGGATTCTTGACTCCTAAAACCTTCACATTTTTCAATTGTTTTTCGATATCTTCACTTGGTTGGGTTAACCAGTTTAATCCAATAACTCCTATAGCATTAGGCGTTTTATTAACATAGTCAATTACCTCTTGGGTATTGGCCAAAAAGTAGGCATAATCTTTAGGGAAATCTTCGCTATTGGTTTGTTGGCGGAAAAAACTCGATACAGCTGAATTATAGCTATCAAAAACCAATATTGGATCTTTATCTATTTCTTGATTAAGCTGCATCCCTTGATCTAAGGAAGAACTCTTCCTTTGTAAATTCTTAATGATTTTCTGGTAATCCACAATAGAATCTTGGAAAGATTTATTAGCTACAAACACAATAGCGTCGCTTGCAAAATGCGTCTGCTTAGGAACTACACGTCCTTCTAAAAGCGCCATTTCCTCCTCATTCAAAGTCCTAGGCAAAACAGCAATTCGAATAGAGTCATTCAATAATAAATGTAAAGCTTGTGCTTGAGAAGTTTGCACTAAATCAACCTTAGCTCTACTGTACTCATGTTCAAATAATATGGTTAAATCTTCCACAATTGGAAAAATACTTTCTTCTACTAATATGTTAGTTTGTCCACTTACTGGAGTTTCCGCTATTTGACTAAAATCCAACTCTTCTGAAGGTACTACTACTTGTTGTTTATAGTCCTTACATTGGCTAAAAAAAAGCCCAATACATAGGCTTATGCAAAGAACAACCGTCCTTCTTTGTATACTTTTATTCATTTCTAGTGTATTTAAAACCAAAAATTGGTTTTTTCTTGTATTTAATAATCATAAAGATAAGCAATAAAATAAATCTTTTCTTACTGCAAATATGTTTTTAACGCATTTACAAAGAAGACTAATCAAAAAAAGCTTCTCTTTTATTAAAGAGAAGCTTTTAAAAGTGCTTTATTGCTTTTTTACTTATTCCATAATCGATAGAATCTAAATATCCCATAGATAATTAATACTCCTCCAAAAAGAGCTCTAGAGGTATAATCAAGGGTTAAAGGCATATCCTTCCATAAAATAAACATGCATCCCAAACCTAGATAAAGTACGAAAAAGAATAATCCGAAAACAAACAGAAATCGCTGTAAAGGCGATTTCTGTTTAAATTTATTGTTCAACATACTAATAAATTATTGTACGCGAATTGTAATTGGTAAGGTAAAACGAGAACGTACGTTTCTACCGTTTTGTTGAGCAGCAGACCACTTCGGCATTGCATTTAATACACGAATAGCCTCTTTCCCTACTCCATATCCAGGGTCACGAAGAACCTTGATATCTGTTAATGATCCATCTACCTCAACAATAAACTGAACAATCACACGAATTTGTTTAGTTCCTGAATCAATATCTGGAGTTCTAAATCTACTAATGAAAAGCTTGTTAAACGCTCCCATACCTCCTGGGTATTGAGCAGTTTGTTGTACAGCATCAAAAATTTGATTTACATCTACCTCTGGAACATCATCTTTGTTTGCATCTCCTGTTGCATCTCCAGTCTTAATTTCTCCTTGCTCTTTATCTCCTTCAGCATCTTTTGCTCCCGGATCTACATCACCTTCGAATTCTTCCTGTTTTGCAATTTCTTCGACTACTTCTTCTTTCTTAGTAACCTCAGGCTCAGTAAACTTTTTCTGGTCGTTCACACTCTTTACCTCTGGTGGAGGTGGTGGAGGTAATTCTTCCTCTATTGGAGGAGGAGGAGGTAATTCCTCTATTGGTGGTGGTAAGTTGATGTCTTTTATTTCTAAAACCTCATCGTAAACCTTCACCTTTTTAACTCCAAAAGTACCTTTTGCAATATCAATTAACATTGGAGAAGCTAGCAATATACCAAATACTGCCATACCTGCCAATAACGATAAAGTAGTCACTTTTGGGTCTTTAGATCGTAATTCATAAGCTCCGTAAGATTTGTTACGACCTTCGAAGACAATATCAATCCAATCTTTTTTAAAGATATTTAATTTTGACATAATTTCTTGTTTTTCCGTTAGGACGTTAACTATTTCTGTTCACCTAAGAATTCTAAATCTGCATCGGTAATATCCACAATTGCGTAAGATTTAACTCCAGTAATTGCCATTTCATCTAAAATGTCAATTAAGTTACGGTAGTTTGCATTTTCACTAGCGCGGATAATAACGATTAAACCTTTTTCAGGATCTTGTGAATAAGCAATTGCTTGCTTTTCTTTACCTAGTAATACTTGACGTATACCAGTTTTTCCATAAGATGTATCGTTTGGTCCTTCAATTGGTTCATGAGGCATACCCATGTACCATATAATTTTATTATCAGCCCCAAGTAGGATCGTTAATGTACGATTCTCATCTACTTTGGTTTTATCGTCTTCTTTAGTAGCATCCGCTTTATCTGGCATTGCTAAGTTCATAGACTGGGGCTTATTCATAGATGTGGTAAGCATAAAGAAGGTAATCAATAAGAATGCTAAGTCCACCATTGCTGTTAAGTCAACACCAGCGTTCTGCTTCTTACTTCTTACTTTTGTGTCTTTACCCTTAGACCCACCAGTATTTAATTCAGCCATTTACAGTTTTTTTAATGATTAAAAATCCTCATTTCTAAGTCCAGTAACTAAGAAGAATTTATTAACTCTTTGCTCTTGAAGAATGTCCATCACATTTTTAACATGTGGGAAAGATTCATCTGCATCTCCTTTAATAGCGATGTTTAGAACTAGGTTATTTTTATTCTTAGCAGCCACACGTGCACTTCTAACCCAATCCTTTAATTGATTATTTAAAGAATCAGTAGGAACACCTATTTGATCGGCAGACGTTTTATTTCTAACATCTGCTGGCAGGTTTAAGAAACTTTTTAGTTCGTTCATTGGTACTCCAAATCCCTCTAAATAAGAAAAAGCTTCTTTCTCTTTATCATTAAATTCTATACCGTAAATAGTACCCATTTCTTCCAGGGTTGCAATACGATCTTCTCTTCCTAAAACTCCAAAGAAAACCTTATCATCACCTAAAGTTATTGTTGCTAAATTACTCTCAGGTAATTTAGTTTGAACAGTTGAACTAGGTGTATCAACAGGTAATGGCTCCGGAAGTTTCGCTGTAGAAGTTAATACGAAGAAGGTAAGTAGTAAGAATGACACGTCACACATCGCGGTCATATCCACTCCCATACTCTTCTTTTTCATTTTACCTTTTGCCATTGATAGTTTAAATTAATCCAATATTTATCTTTAATCAGATAAATAATTGGATATTAATATATTATTCTTTAGTTCGAAATTATTTTACTAAACCTTTGAATCTTCTGTAAGATTGAGTAATAGCAAAACCAGCCTCGTCAATAGAATAAGTTAATCTATCAATTTTAGTAGTGAATGAGTTATACATAACAATAGCTAATGTAGAAGTACCAATACCTGTAGCAGTACAAATTAACGCTTCAGAAATACCAGTTGCTAATGCAGCTGAATCTGGAGTACCTGATGTAGCTAAAGCCGAGAACGCTTTAATCATCCCTGTTACTGTTCCTAATAACCCCACTAATGTACCAATTGATACTAATGTTGCTAAAACGATCATATTTCTTTCTAACATTGGCATCTCTAATGTAGTTGCCTCTTCGATTTCTTTTTGAATTGCTTCAGTAGCTTCCTCACTTGAGAAACCTTCTTTCTTCATTTCTTCATACTTGATTAAACCAGCTTTAATCACGTTTGCTACTGAACCTTGTTGTGCATCACAAGCTTCCATTGCTTCTTTAATTCTTCCTTGGTTAATATCTTGTTGAACACTTGCAACAAATTTCCCAATGTTTCCTTTCCCTGCAGCTTTAGAGATTACGAAAAATCTTTCGATAGAGAAAACAACTGTCATTGTCATTAATCCAATTAATAAAGCAACAACTGGCCCCCCTTTATAAAATAAACCTAAGATATTTCCTGGAAGTGGGTGTCCTTCTGGGTCACCATTTTCGAAGTTAGATGGACTACCCATTACATAGTTCCAAATAAGTGCTCCAAAAACCACACAAAAAACTACTGCTAATGATGCAATTACTCTACTTGCTCCTGAGCCAGAACTTTTTTTCTCAACTAATTCGTTTGATACGTTTGTCATCTTTTTAAAATTTAATTCTTTTTTTCAATTATTACTTATTTTTCTTTTTTCTCACTTACAACTGATGAGAGTCGCAAATTTATGTTTTTACACGAAATAAAAAAATTAAAAACAATATTTTTAATTTTTATCACCTCATGTAGTTTTATTCTTTTTGTCCTACTTAAGATTCTAAATAAAATGTTAAGCATGGGTAAAGATAACAAGTCTATTTCAAATATACCACTATCTTTTTTACACTACTTTCAATTTTAACATTTACAGGCTATACAAAAAACAATATTTCAGCAATGATACCCATTTTTTATCAAAAATGAATTTTAATAGTATTTTATGTTTTTTATATCAACTATTGTATTCACTGATTTTGCAAGCTGTAGGCTAAATGCCCTTATTGCTGGAAAATGATTCCGCAAATTGAGGTTTATTTTTAAGATAAAAAAATATTTTTTCATCCCTTTTTACTATATTTTAAAATCCTTTGAAACCTCATTAAGGCTTTTAACTCAATCCCTTGAAAATTCCCTACTTATGCTATTTACTTGAAAATTCGAAATTTTCCCCATGCAAAAACATTTTTACCAAAATATATTAATAGTATTTCAAAGTAAACCTTAAAAAATAATAAAATACTCAGTAAGTGAAATTTCATTTTTTCAAGAAAAATCTTGTCATTTATAGGCAAAAAATAGAACATATATTTTTTAAAAATATACTTTTTTTTACCAATAGTCTCTACTTTTGAGGATATTTTACTTATTCAAAAGGTACATCTGAAATAGTAAAAAAGCTAAAGCATTGCTTTTTACATCTCTACCTAATACCGCCATGCATTACTAAAACAAGTAAGGTTCTTATAAAAACTAACTTATCACTTGTTTAAAAACCTCTCTTATCACAAGAGTTTGTTCTTAGGTAATCCTTCGTCTTTTTGGCGTGTCAAATGTATATAGATATGCTTAATAACCTTTACCTGATTCCTATTATTGACCATTCCTTAATAATGTAGATACACTTTAGAAACATTGCGCTTATTGTTATAACATCCCCCTTAGATATCACAGACTATAATACATTAAAAAAAAGAGTTGTCTTATTTTGAACTCAATCAAAAAAAAACAACTCCTTCATTTTTTTATACTAAATCTTTAATTTTATCTAATAAGGTTCCCTCTTTATATTGCTTTTCTACATCTATAAAATCCATAATTTTATCCATGATAACTCTTTGCTTATTCCCAAGTTCTAAAGCACTTTTATAACTGTGATCACTAAAAGTGACCATATCGTATAAAGGCAACCAAAGATCTGGATAAGCTTTAGCAAAATCCATTTCAATTCTCTTGCGAAGTAAAAAGCTATCATCAGCAGTATGCTCACTCATCTCTTGAAAGTTTCGATCAGATAGTTCACAAATAGCATCTGCGTTTGGTTTTCTTTGCTGTTGATAATCTATAAAAACCTTACTCCAGTCTTCAGGGGCATTTTCATCCATAATTTTATTTAGAATAAAAACATCCTCTAAGCCTGCATTTAAACCTTGTCCATAAAAAGGTACCATAGCATGGGCAGCATCCCCAATTAAAGCAACTTTATCTTTGTGAATCCATGGAAAACACTTGGTTGTTACTAGAGAGTTTACAGGATTATTTTTATACATCTTATCATAAGAGGGGATCAATCTAACAATATCGGGAAAATGGGTAGTAAAAAATTCCTTTACTTGACTAGGGCTTTGAATATTCTCAAAGGAAACATCTCCTTTATAAGCCATAAACAAAGTACAAGTAAAAGAATTATCTGTATTTGCTAGGGCAATTAACATAAAGTCTTTGCGAGGCCAAATATGAAACGAATTTGGATCTAGTAACGCTTTTCCTTCTTTAGAAGGACTAATAACTAACTCTTTATATCCTAGAGGCAAATAGGATTGTTGGTATTCGAATCTACTTTGACGTTGTAAACGGGCCCTCACCTTAGAATAAGCTCCATCGGCACCGAAAATTACCCGGTGGGCAATAGAATCCCATTTGTCTTGTTCCAAAGCAGCCGTATAAAGTAACCCCTTATCCAAGTCTATATCCCAGATGGGAGTCTCCCATTGAAAAACAACACCTCTTTGAATGGCAATATCAATAAGTTTCTTATTAAACTCCGACCTAGACAAAGCCCATATACTTTCCTTATTCACTCCATAGGGTTGGTATTTTACCTGTTCATCGGCCATATGTATAGCACGCTGCGACATAGGAATACCAATTTTTCGGATCTCTTGGTCTATACCTAGGTGCTCCAATAACTTCCACCCCCTATGAGAAAGAGCTAAATTAATAGAACGTCCCTTAAAATCTATCTGGCGTATATCTTTGCTTTTATCATAGACCACTACATCCAACCCTCTTTGTTTTAAAGTAATTGCTAGGGCTACCCCTACTAAACCACTTCCAACAATTGCAATACTTAAACTCATACTTACTTTAAGTTTATAAGCAAAACGTGTATTTTGCCTATCTTTCTTAAAAGGTTAAAAAACTATTATTAAAAAAAAAGAGCTCTGGGCTATCCCCCAAAGAGCTCTGTATGTTATATCGTTAGAAATAAATTATTTTGGAAATACTATTTCATTACCAACTTGCATTTTTTGAGAACTTGCCATAGCTCCACACATGTGAAACAATAAACGTGCACCAACATTACCATCCCAGTCATCTCCTTGTTCACCAGGAGCAACCTCCACTAAGTCCATTCCTATAATCTGTTTACCAGATTTAGCTAACTGACTTAACATATAAGTAGATTGTTCAAAAGTCAATCCTCCAGGAACTGGTGTACCTGTATTTGGACAATACCATGGTAGCAACCCATCAATATCAAAACTAACCACTACTTTATTTGGTAAGCTTTGAATAATTTGATCACATTTTTGATGCCAAGATACTCCAGTAAATTCTTGTTGCTTTAAGTCCATATCTGTATGCACTAGCACTCTATTGTCTGAAGATAAAACCACTTCTGCTTCTTGCTGACAAAAATCGCGAATACCAATTTGTACAATTTTGCTAACTTGTGGAATTTGCTTTAATGTATTAAACATAATAGAAGCATGAGAATAAGTAAATCCTTCATAAGCATCTCTTAAGTCCATATGGGCATCAAAATGTAAAATACCAAACTCCTGGTGGTGTTTAGCCATAGCTTTATAATATCCTAGAGGCGTACTGTGGTCTCCTCCTAATAAAACTACTTGTTTACCCTGAGAAAGCCAATGAGAAGTTCTATCCTCCACCTCTTGATTCATCTTAGCACAAGCCTGGTTAATGGCATCTAAATCTTTTTGTAATGCTGGATGATCAGCAATATCCTCCCCATTTTCCAATAGCTCAATAATTGGTTGAGCTAACTCTTTGTATTTTTGACTTTGCTCTGCAAGCTCAGACTCCTTATCATCCATATATATACCTAATTTCCATAAATCAGGATATTGCTGATGTAAAAGGTCTACTTGATAAGAAGCCTCTAAAATAGCCTCAGGTCCTTGTGAAGTACCATTACCATAACTAACTGTAACCTCCCAAGGCACAGGCAAAATTATAATATCACTTTCTTGTTGAGTAAATGGTAAACCATATATAGTAGCATCCGATAATCCAGGTTGAGATGGATCAAAGCTGTTTATTTTTTCTTGTTTTGTTGACATCTTACTAGGTCTTAAAATTTTTGCAAATTTATAATTATAATCCATTGTTTTTACAAACCAATGAAATTTGATTTTTACAAACTAGCTTCCTTTAATATTTGTCCAAAATTATATATATCTTGATAGCTAGTATATAGAGGAACTGGAGCTAAACGCACTACATTAGGTTCCCTCCAGTCTACAATGACACCTTGCTTCATCAAATAATTAAATAGCCCTTTACCTTGTCCATGTAATAGCACAGACAATTGACAAGCACGCTCTTTAAGATCCTCTGGGGTAATTATTTGATAATTAACTTGTTTTTGCTTGGCAATATCTTGAATAACAAATTCCAAATAAGCAGTTATTTTATCTCTTTTCTCACAAAGAGCTTTCATTCCAACCTCATCAAACATTTCTACTGAGGCCAAATAAGGAGCTAAGCTTAATATAGGCGGATTACTTACTTGCCAGCCATGCGCAGTGGTAATTGGATCAAAGTCCTTCTCCATCAAAAAGCGTCTTTCTTTATTGTGCCCCCACCAACCAGCTAAACGAACGAGTTCTTGGTTGTGGTGATGCTTTTCATGTATGAAACATCCTGAGGCATTTCCAGGACCTGCATTCATGTATTTATAACTACACCAAGCTGCAAAGTCAACTTGCCAATGGTGTAATTCTAACATAATATTTCCTGCTGCATGAGCTAAATCCCATCCAACATAACTTCCTACACTTTTTGCTTTTTCACTTATGGCTTGTATATCTAAAACCTGCCCAGTGTAATAATTTATCCCCCCCATTAAAACCAGGGCTACCTCCTCTTTGTGCTGCTCAATAACATCTAAAATATCTTGAGTTCTGAAATTGTGTTCTCCTTTTCGTCTCTTAACCTCAATGATACATTCGTTGGGATCAAGACCATGCCATCTAACTTGAGATTGAAGCAAATATTGGTCACTAGGAAAGGCCTTTTCTTCACAAATAATCTTAATTCTCTTTCCACTTGGCTTATAAAAAGTAGCCATTAGTAAATGTAGATTTACCGTCAAAGTGTTCATTACAGTTACCTCACTTGCAAGTGCACCTACAACTTTGCTTAAAGGCTCTGAGAATCTTTCATGAAAATCCCACCAAGGCTTATCGGCATAGAAGTGCCCCTCTACAGCTAGTTCCGCCCAGTCTTTCATCACCTGATCTACATACTCTACTGCTTTTTTGGGTTGTAAACCAAGAGAATTACCTGTGAAATAAATTACTTTCTTATTGTTTATTTTTGGGAAATTAAATTGTTGTTGATAACTAGCTAATGGATCAACAGCGTCTAGCTTTTTAGCAAAGTCTAAAGTATTTTCGAATATCATCTTTTACTAGGGTTATGTTTTTGGTTATAGTAAAAGTAAAGGTTTTTGTTTACATTTGAAAAGCTACTCAAAACAAAACAAACAAATGCCTTAAAAGCAATCCATAGCCCATTTAAAAAATCATCACTTACTTCATGCATCTATTAGAAGAAATATTACTAAAATGGCAACTACAGCCCCTTGGAAAACCAATAGTAACCCCAACTAGTATTCTTCAATACTGCCAAGATGCAGGCCAAAAAAAAGTGCTTAAAATTCCCACCAATAAACAAGAAAAAATTGGCTGTGGATTAATGGCTTATTATAATGGTAATGGAAGCGCTAAGGTTTACCATTATTACCAAACAGCCATTTTAATGGAGTACATCCCTAGTTTTCCACTGCTATATTATTGCAGTTTAAACAAGAAAAAAGACTTAAATGCCACTGAGATAATTGCCAAAGTTATCCTAGAGCTACACCAAAATAAAATAGATTATACCCCTTTAAATCCACCTGTGTTAAGACAATGGTTTACCCCAATTATTGAAGGAGACTTCCCAGAAGATTCTCTTTATTACAAAGTAAAAGAAATTACTCTTAACCTTTTTAACAAATCAAGTAAAGACCTTATCTTACATGGAGATATACCTCATTTAAATATAGGAGTAACTAAAAAAAACAAATGGGTAGCTATTGACCCTAAAGCAGTCATTGGACCAAGAGAATTTGATTATGCAAATATTTTATGCAACCCTAATAGCGCCATTGCACTTAAACCTGGAAGATTAAAGAAACATATATTACTTATTTGTCAAATTGCTCATATCGAATATCAAACATTGGTAAAGTGGGTAGTTGTCTGGTCTGCTTTAAGTGCTTTATGGAAAACGCAAGATAACTTAGATGCCTCTTTAGCTTTGGGTATTGCTGAAAAAGCTATGGTTTTACATAGTAAAATAAAAGACAATAAAAAACGCCTATAGATTATTACCTATAGGCGTTTTTTATTTTATATCGTATGAAATTAGATAATTAACATAGCATCTCCGTAAGAGTAAAAATTATAATTTTCTTTCACAGCTTCATCATATGCTTTCATCATTAAATCATGTCCACAGAAAGCAGAAATCATCATCATCAATGTGCTCTTTGGCATATGGAAGTTAGTTACCATACAGTTGGCAATACTAAATTCATAAGGAGGAAAAATAAACTTATTTGTCCATCCTTCAAATGGATTTAATGTTTGACTAGAAGAAACAGAGCTTTCTAAAGCGCGCATAGAAGTTGTACCAATTGCACAGATTCTTTGCTTATTCTCTTTAGCTGTATTTACAATATCACAAGCCTCTTGATCCACAAACATTTCCTCAGAATCCATCTTATGTTTCGATAAATCCTCTACCTCAACGGGGTTAAAAGTACCTAAACCAATATGAAGTGTTACTTCCGCAAACTGCACCCCTTTAATTTCTAAACGCTTCATTAAGTGTTTAGAGAAGTGTAATCCTGCTGTAGGAGCTGCAACTGCACCTTCTTTACTCGCGTAAATAGTTTGGTAGCGTTCTGCATCCTCTGGAACAACCTCACGATTGATATACTTTGGAATTGGAGTTTCTCCTAATTCCTGTAATTTCTCTCTAAATTCTTCATAAGAACCATCATATAAAAAGCGAAGTGTTCTTCCTCTTGAAGTTGTATTGTCTATTACCTCAGCAACTAATGAGTCATCCTCTCCGAAGTATAATTTATTTCCAATTCGAATTTTACGTGCTGGATCTACCAATACATCCCATAAACGTTGCTCTGCATTAAGCTCTCTTAATAAGAAAACTTCAATTCTAGCACCCGTTTTTTCCTTATTACCATATAATCTAGCAGGAAATACTTTAGTATTGTTTAATACCATAACATCTCCTTCATCGAAATAATCGATTAAGTCTTTAAATAATTTGTGTTCGATACTGCCACTGGCGCGATCCACTACCATTAAACGAGACTCATCTCTAGATTCGGCAGGAAACTCAGCCAACAATTCTTCTGGTAAATCAAAATTAAAGTTTGATAACTTCATTGAATACAATTTTTAAAAAATTAAACAAAGACTTGTTTTATTTAAAACAATTTACAAATATACAACCTTCTAATAGGCCTTGTCAAGTATTTAACCAATTATTTATCTTTATAATGCATCTTGTTTATCCATTTGAAAGCCAAGAGTTAATAAAATTTCCCAAAAATTAATAAAAGATTTACTTACTACCTCACTTTCATTAATCTTTATAGGGCATTTTAATGCAAGTGGAGCAAAAGCCATTGCCATTCTATGGTCTTGGTAAGTATCAATAGAAACATTTGCTATAATTGTAGAGCTTGGAGCAATACAAAGACTATCCGAGGTAATTTGAATATCTGCCCCCAATTTACTTAACTCATTTTGTAAAGCAACAAGGCGATCTGTTTCTTTGATCTTTAAAGTATGTAAACCATTTAATTCACAAGTTATACCCATAGCAAAACAGCTAACTGCAATAGTTTGAGCTAAATCTGGAGTTTGTATAAGATCGGCTTTAAAATAATCTGTGCCTTTGTTTATTTTAGTCAGAACAATACCTTTATCTTGAATAAATACTGTTTCTACTCCTAACTCTTGGTAGAGAGAAACAACCTCACTATCTCCTTGCAAACTTTGTTTTTTATAATTGTTCAAAGTAATACTTGTACCTATTTCTGATAAAGCTATAATGGAATAGAAATACGAGGCCGAAGACCAGTCTGGTTCTACAGTAAAATCTAGCACAGGGTTATCCAAAAGAGGACTAACCTTAATGGTATTACCTTCAAAACTTGTCTGTACCCCAAGACTCTCTAATAAACTTAAGGTCATTTGAATATAGGGTAAAGAAGTAATTTGTCCAATTAACTCTAATTGTATACCGTTTTTCAATTTGGTTCCAATTAATAACAAAGCCGAAATATATTGACTACTTATATCTGCAGGCAAATTAATTTTACCTCCTTGACTTAAAATCCCTTGAATTTCTAAAGGAGGATATCCTTGATTCTTAGTATAAGTGATATTTGCATCAAGTTGTCTTAAAGCATCTACCAAAATACCAATTGGTCTTTGTTGCATTCTCTCACTTCCAGTTAGAACAAGTTTCTTAGTAGTACATAAAGAATAATACGCTGTTAAAAAACGCATGGTAGTACCCGCATGATGTATATCAATTGTAGATGCATTACTACTTAAAGCACTCTGCATGGCTTTAACATCATCAGAATCCGATAAATTATGTAGTACTAAATTTGGAAATAACTCTTGTAAGATTAAAAGGCGATTGCTCTCTGATTTACTACCAGAGATAGTAATGGTTTGGTTGTTTATTATTTTGCTTTGATGTAATACTATATTCACTTTGGTTAATTATTAGTTGGTTGGTTAAAAGCTTTATTTTAATTTTTCATTTTGGTGGTGTCTATCGTGGTCTCTTTTGGTTTTAATATCTAGTTTCTTGTCAAAGGCCTTTTGTAAATCAATACCAGTTTGGTTAGCTAAACATAATACTACAAAAATAACATCTGCTAGTTCCTCCCCTAAATCTTTATCCTTATCACTTGGCTTTTCCGACTGTTCTCCATAACGGCGAGCAATAATACGGGCCACCTCTCCCACTTCTTCGGTTAATTGAGCCATATTAGTAAGCTCATTAAAGTAACGAACACCATGTTCTTTAATCCAATTATCTACGGCTTTTTGTGCATCTTGTATATTCATAATTCCTCGACTATTTAAGTTTTTGTATATTTTTTTTACTCTTGTATCTATCGTAAAGTACCATGGCAATCATATAGACAATATATTTGCTAAAGAAACTAAACATACAAGATGGGTTTAGTTGCAAAGCGCAAAACATGTCTTGGGAGATAAACCAGTTTAGCACAATAAATAAAAGGGTGAACAACCCTAGTTTTGCAATGTAATTCATCTATTGTTTATCCTTTGTATCTATAAGGATGGTCACTGGTCCATCGTTGTTCAAACTAACTTGCATATCCGCTCCAAAGATTCCTTTCTGTATTGGCTTATTAGTAATTTGCTGTAAAATACTACCAAACTGCTCATACATTTGATTGGCGAATTCTGGTCTTGCTGCCTTTATGTAAGAAGGTCTATTACCTTTTTTAGTAGAGGCGTGCAGGGTAAACTGACTAACTAGTAGAATTTGACCATCTATATCTAATAAAGATTTATTCATCACCTTATCTTGGTCGTCGAAAATGCGAAGATTTGCAATTTTATTAGCAAGCCAATCTATATCTTGTTCATTGTCTTCTTGCTCTATTCCAACTAATACTAATAATCCTTGATTAATTTGACCAACAACTTGATCACTTACTCTAACACTAGCTTGTGTTACTCGTTGTATAACTACTCTCACTGTTTTTATTTTTCATACCTATTTTACAAACTTAAAAAACTTTAGCTCTTAAGAAGAATTTTAAAGGGAATTTTAGTGCTTTTTTCTTACTAAAGCTGCATTTAAAGTCCCGTAAATACCCTAAGTCCAAGTCAAAGTGCTTGTCATAGATAGATAAACAAAAGGGGCTGTCTCTAAAGAAAAAGAGACAGCCCTATTTTTTTGCATTTTACTTCTGTGTGATTTTCGGTATTTTTCTAAATATGCGAAGCTCAGACATTGGAAAAATATATTTTCGGTATTTTGGTGTAAAAAGAGGCATTTTATGCCACTCTTTTTCTAATATTCTGTGCGATTGCCAATAATCCGAACTCTAA